>JBJEBJ010000076.1:0-1709 GCA_051869955.1 Candidatus Cryptobacteroides sp. | reverse complement strand
AGGAGGACCTGGACGGGTACACCACCTTCCAGCTGGAGGTCATAGTCAATCCCGAGCTGGAGAGGGACCTTCTCGCCTACGGATGCGGCATCACCGTCCTCTCACCTCAGTCCCTCTCGGAGTCCATCAGGAGGCATCACCGTCAGGCTCTGTCGCCATAGTCATTCCTTTCTGATCACAGGAACATTGTTAGCATGACTGGAAGAAGGAGTGTCTGTTCATCCCTGCGCAGGTCCTTGGTATAGATGAGGTACCTGTCGCTTACCCTGTCTGAGTACTTCCTGCAGAACTCGTCAAGCGATTTGTGGGTTTTGTACCCGGACGACTTGACCTCCACGGGGCGGAGCTTGCTGCCCTTCGATAGAAGGAAATCCACCTCGTAATTATGGTTTGATGTCTCCGACCTCCAGGTGTGATAGAAGAGTTTGTGACCTGATGCGACCAGCATCTGGGCCACAATGTTCTCATAGACATAACCAAGGTCAACTGAAAGCTTGTCGCTCAGAAGCTTCCCGTAAATCTCGTTGTCCGAGAAATCATTGTTCCAGAAGGCGAGGGTGATGAATAGCCCCGTATCGCCCATATACAGTTTGTATTGTCCATAATCGGTATGTGACGGCAGCCCCACCTCCGGCTTGTCCGAATGATGTGCGAAGTTTACGGTAAGGCTGTCCTCCATGTCCCTCAGGAACTCATCCACGGTTTCGCTCGGATACCCCCTTCCGATGATGCTGCTCTGTTGGAAACGGGACGCGTTCTTGCTCAGCTGGGCAGGAATGGCGCTGAACAGCTTGGAAATCTTGCCTGAAGGGTCTATCTTCTGGAAGTCGTCAATATAGATGTCGATGATCTCCCGCTTCTTCCTGTCAACGTCCGCCAGATTGAGTGTTTCCAGATATGTGCTCACCGCCTGTGGCATCCCTCCGACAAGCATATAGAGCCTGAAGTCCCTGAGCAGCTTGCGCGTCAGTGCGTCACCGAACGGTCGCCTCGCTTCGAAGGACTCCATGAGCAGTGGCACGGTAACCTCATCCCCAAGGGCCCAGCGGAACTCCTCATAATCCATCGGATACATCGTTATGCGCGTCTCCTCGCTCGGGATGACGATATTATCCGTGTTCTTCTTTATGGAGAGCAGCGAACCGGTCTCTATGTAGTCATATCTGTGGTCCTTCACAAGGTACTTGATCGCCTCCCGAGCCTTCGGGCATTTCTGAACCTCGTCAAAGATGATGACGGACTGACGTTCATAGAGCTTGACTCCATAGATGAACTGGAGCCTCGTGAAGAAGTCATTCCGGTCGGAAATGACGTTCACTGCCTCCCAGAGTGCTGACGGAGCATCCGCGAAGTCGACAAGAATATAACTGCGGTATTCCCTCTTGGCGAATTCCTCCACCAGAGTGGACTTCCCGACACGGCGTGCACCCTTGACCAGGAGTGCAGTGGAACCGTCCCTGGTTCGCTTCCATTCAAGCATCCTGTCATATAATTTCCTTCTAAATACTCTCATTTTTCCCAAAATTTTCTATAGTTCAGCATCGCAAATATAGGCAAAATATGCAGAATCCCCGTTTTTATTTTAGGAAATATATGCAAAATCCCCATTTTTGAAATGCGGATTCTATGCAGAATCCCCGTTTTTCGCCTTATTCGTGTACCGCGCGCGAGAAGTAGACACAGAAAATAATTTTAGATGTTAATATTTT
>JBJEBJ010000075.1:0-8021 GCA_051869955.1 Candidatus Cryptobacteroides sp. | reverse complement strand
CGCTCATCTCCGGCTGGAGGTCATAGGTGGCCACTTTCGGGGAATTGACGAGAATCCTGTCCTCGTTCTCGAACGGAGTCTCGAGTCCGCCGTTGAAGAAGAATGTAACGTGTGCATATTTCTCGGTCTCGGCGATGCGCAGCTGGCGTTTGCCGGCTTTTGAAACGACCTCTCCGAGGGTGTCCTGCACGAGCTCCTTGTCGAAGAGGATATGGAGTCCCTTGAAGGATGCGTCGTATGGGGTCATGCAGCAGTAGTACAGGTCAGGTATGATGCTCATTCCGAAATCAGGCATGTCCTGCTGGGTGAGCACTGAAGTGATTTCACGGGCGCGGTCATTGCGGAAGTTCATGAAAATTACTGCATCACCCTGCTCTATGGTGGCGAGAGGGGCACCCTCTCCGTCGGTGATGACTATAGGCTTGATGAACTCGTCGGTGACATCGGCGTCATAGGATGCCTGGATACCTTCCGTTGCGGAGGTGAACTGTGCACCCTCTCCCTTCACGAGGAGATTGTATGCTTCCCTGATGCGCTCCCATCTCTTGTCCCTGTCCATGGCATAGAAACGACCGCACACTGACGCTACCTTGGCAGCGGTCCCGGCCATGTGGCTTTCAAGCTCTGCAACGAATCCTTTTCCGCTGCGAGGGTCGGTGTCCCTACCGTCCATGAAGCAATGTACATAGACCTTGTCGAGCCCGTATTCTCCGGCCACCCTGAGGAACTCGTAATAATGGTCGAGGGAGCTGTGCACTCCGCCGCTTGAGCAGAGTCCGAGAAGATGGAGTTTCTTTCCGGAATTCTTCACATAGTCATATACGCCCTTTATCTCGGCCCTGTCGAGAAGCTTGTGATCGCGGCATGCCTTGTTGATTTTCATAAGATCCTGATATACAACTCTTCCGGCGCCGAGGTTCATGTGTCCGACCTCTGAATTGCCCATCTGTCCGTCAGGAAGTCCGACATATTCACCGCAAGCCTGGAGATGGCTCATCGGATATTTCGCCCTGAGGGAATCGATGAACGGGGCGCCCTGTGTGTAGATGACGTTGGAGTGGTCGTGCCGGCCTTCTCCCCAGCCGTCCAGAATCATAAGAAGAACTTTTCTGTCCATATTAAAATGCATTTATTACTTTTATTCTTAAATTTGCAATGCAAAGATACTAATTTTTTGGTTATGACTGACAGACGAAGACGTAAGGGTAGCAGCTTTTTCAAGAAAAGCCGCAAGGAAGTTCAGAAGAAGAACTGCCCTGAATATACAGGCACGGTGCAGATGACGAGGGAAGGTTTCCTTTTCGTCAAGATTGAGGGGCAGGAGGACGATGTTTACGTGAAAGCCGGCAAGACGGCCGGTGCGCTGAACGGGGATACAGTCAGGGTTTCCGTGACGAAGGAAAAGACCGACAACAGGAGACGTGAGGGTGTGGTAGTCGAGATAGTGGAGCGTTCCGTGCGTCCTTTCGTAGGGATTCTGCATGTCGTCGGAGGTCAGGCATGGGTGCTGATGCAGAGCAGGGTGATGCCGTATGACATTACCATCGACATTACCGATTCCGAAGGCAAGCCGTTCATCCGCAGGAAGGGAGGGAAACTTCCTGAAACCGGTTTCCTGAAGAAGGTCAGCAATTCCGAGTTCATCGTGAATGGTGTGCACGAGACCGTGGACGGCAAGGCCGTGGAGCTCAGGGCGCGTTCCGGAATGAAGGTCGCCGCGGCGGTGGACAGCTGGGAGAAGGGCGAGCCGAATCCGAGAGGACATATCGTGGATGTGCTCGGAGAGCCGGGAGAGAATGATACTGAAATGCATGCAATCCTTGCGGAATATGCCCTTCCTTACCGGTTCGAGCCGGAGGTGGAAAATGCCGCTGACGGGATTTCTGACGTGATTACGGCCAAGGACCTCAAGGGCAGGAGGGATTTCAGGGATGTCCTCACCTTCACCATCGACCCGGAGGACGCGAAGGATTTCGACGATGCATTGTCTTTCAAGCCGATGCCTGACGGCAATTACGAAGTGGGTATCCATATAGCCGATGTCTCGTATTATGTGAGGCCTGGTTCCGTGGTGGACAACGAGGCCAGGTCCAGGGGGACTTCGGTCTATCTCGTTGACAGGACGGTTCCCATGCTGCCTGAAAAACTTTCGAACAAGCTCTGTTCCCTCCGTCCGAATGAGGACAAGCTCACATTCTCCGCGGTGTTCGTGCTGACACCGAATGCCAAGGTCGTTGACCACTGGTTCGGAAGGACTGTCATCAGGTCCGACTACAGATTCGCATACGAGACTGCACAGCAGATAATTGACAACGGGTCCAAGTCCCTTGACATGGATCTCAGGGGAGGCACTGACGGGATTCATTCAGCAGTGAAGGATCCTGTGCTCGAAGCATCTCCGGAGGCTGCGGAGCGCAGGGCCAAGGCCGAAGGACGAAAGGAAGCTGCGATGGGCGAGGGCGTCTATGAAGGATGCGTCATTCCCCGCCATCTGAAGGAGGCTGTGCTGACCCTGCACGAGCTTGCCGCCAAGCTGCGCAAGAAGAGATTCGCTGCCGGGGCAATCAGTTTCGAGCGGCCTGAGATGAAAGTCGAGGTCGACGAGAAGGGCCGTCCGGTAAGGGTATACCAGAAGATTTCCAGGGAGGCCAACTGGCTCATAGAGGAATTCATGTTATTGGCCAACAGGTCTGTGGCCGAGTTCATAGCCACATGCGGCAAGATGGACGGAGTGGCCAAGAAGAAGGCGAAGACTTTCGTATATCGTGTCCACGACGAGCCTAACGGAGAGAAAATCGAGGGCCTGCGGGAGTTCGCCGGCAATTTCGGATACAGGATGGAGAGTGCCAACGAGGGCAGGCAGCTGGCCAAGGCTCTCAATGCACTTCTGTCAGAGGCCAAGGAGAAGCCGGAATTCAATGCCATTGAGATGCTTGCGCTGAGGTCTATGGCCAAGGCAACATACAGCACTGACAATATCGGGCATTACGGTCTGGCATTCAAATACTACACCCATTTCACGTCGCCTATCCGCCGTTATCCGGACACGATGGTCCACAGGCTGCTCGCCATGTACCTGGACGGGGCTGATTCCCAGAGCAAGGACTATTACGAGGAGCAGTGCCGGCATGCGTCCGAGCGGGAGATTATTGCCGCCGAGGCCGAGCGTGCGAGCATCAAGTACAAGCTCGTGGAATTCATGCAGGACAAGGTCGGAGGCGAGTTCGATGGCCATATCTCTGGCCTTACCGAATGGGGTATGTATGTGGAGGTGGAGCCTACCAAGATCGAGGGCATGGTCGCCCTGCGCGATATCCGTTCGGATTTCTTCGAATTTGACCAGGAGCATTACCGCATAGTGGGAAGACGTTCGGGAGTGGTCTACAATCTCGGAGACCCTGTCAAAATCCGCGTCAAGGCCGCCAATCTGGACCAGAAACTACTTGACTACGAGCTGGTTGAGACTGGAAATGAGGAACGTGTTGACAGAAAACACGGAGCCGGTGACGGCAATGCCTCAGCCCAGGCTTCGCCTTCAGGGAAGGGCAACAAGGCTGCCCGGAAGGCAAAAGTCAAGGCTGCCATCCGCTTGTCCAAGCAGAAAGCATCCCGTAAAAAATCCTGATATAAACAACCAATAATTATTCAATCATGAAAAAAATCCTTTCTATCGCAGGGGCGCTCCTGATGTTGCTCTCCTGCTCACAGAAAAGTGCACGGTGGACTCCGGAACAGGCTCAGGCATGGTATGACGCACAGGGCTGGCTCGTGGGATGCGACTATATCCCGGCCAATGCCATCAACCAGATCGAGATGTGGAGTGCTGACACCTACAGCCACGACCTTATCGACAAGGAACTCGGTTGGGCAGAAGGACTCGGATTCAATACGCTCCGTGTATATCTCAGCAGCGTAGTGTATGAAAATGATCCTGAGGGTCTCAAGACGAGAATGGGAGACTTCATCGATGTCTGCTCGTCACACTCCATCCGTCCGCTGTTCGTTTTCTTCGATGACTGCTGGAATGCGGAGTCTGCTTACGGCAAACAGCCTGAGCCGAAGCCTGGTATCCACAATTCCGGATGGGTGCGTGACCCTTCCGACCCTCTCAGGGCTGATACCCTCGCTCTTTATCCGAAACTTGAAAAATACGTGAAGGATATCCTCACGACATTCTCTGCCGACAGCAGGGTGCTCCTTTGGGATCTCTACAACGAGCCTGGCAATTCCAATTACGGCGCTGCCAGCCTGCCTCTCCTGAAGAATGCCTTCAAGTGGGCTCAGGAAGTCCGCCCTTCACAGCCTCTCACTGCAGGCGTCTGGAGAAACGACCTGAAGGCTCTCAATACTTTCCAGCTTGCCAACTCGGACGTTACCTCATATCATAACTACAATGGGGACATGGCCGACCAGCAGCACACGATTGACACCCTCAAGGCCTACGGACGCCCTCTCGTATGTACCGAGTACATGGCCAGGACCAAAGGATGTACTTTCCAGAACACCCTTCCTATATTGAAAGGCAATGATGTGGCAGCCATCAACTGGGGATTCGTGGCAGGCAAGACCAATACCATCTTCGCATGGGACACACCTCTCCCGGACCTCACCGAGCCTGAGGTATGGTTCCATGACATTTTCCGTCAGGACGGTACCCCTTACAGCCAGGCCGAGATAGACTGCATCAAGGCTCTCACCGGAGCAGCAGAATAATCATTCCGTCACCGGCAGCTCGTCCGGATAAGGTACGGGTTGCCCGGTGGCAGGATTCACAGGCATAGGCGTATTCCATTTACGCAGACGTTCAGACAGGATGCGGGCCAGTTCCGTGCATTTTTCAGGATTTCCGGAAGCGACATTTACGCTCTCACCGATATCTTCCCTGAGATTGTACAGTTCGACGGTCTGCGTCCTCATTCTATATACCAGCTTCCAGTCTCCTTTCCTGACCGCGCTGAGGAAATCAATATCGTCAAGCCAGTAAGGCTTCCACTGGTGAGGATAATGAAATACCAGTTCCCTCTCAGGGTCAATAGTGCCGGTTCCCACAAGCTCCGGAATCAGGCTCTGCCCGTCCACTTCCTGCACCACGGAAGGATTGTGTATTCCCGCTATTTCAAGTATGGTAGGGAACAGGTCCTCTGCGATGGCTGGAGTGTCCTCCCTCATACCCTCTTTGATATGGCCCGGCCAGCAAATCATAAGCGGCACCCGGATTCCTCCTTCGTACACTGACCCCTTTCCCTCGCGGAGAGGCTTGTTCTGCGTATGCATCACTCCGCCTTTCTGCTTGTTCTCGCTGTTGCCTCCGTTGTCGGTCATGAAAATTATGGCAGTATTGTCCGTGATGCCTTTCCTGTCGAGATAGTCCAATATGTCTCCGAGGCTCTTGTCAATGCCTTCCACCATCGAGGCGTATCGCGCCTGGCCTTCATCCATCCCTGCATCGAGATATTTCTGCACGAACCTGTCATCCCTCTGGATAGGGGTGTGGGTCCCGTGATGTGACATATATAAATAAAAAGGAATCCCGTTCTCCACAGGGTAATCCAATGTCTTCAGGGCCTCGAGGGTGAGCGCCTCGGTGAGATGGGTATGTGTCCCGTAATATTCGGTCATGTTCTGGACCGCGAGATAATTCCATTTCTCAGGAGTATTTCCGTAATTGTCCTCTCCCTGATAGCTTCTCGGCATGCCTGCGACATTGCCGGACACGTTCACCACGAACCCCATGTTGTACGGGCTTGCTCCCGGCGTGCCTGCCGATGCCCAATGTCCTTTCCCGACATGGACAGTGAAATAACCCGCGTCCTTGAGCAGCCTGACCATTGGTGTGGCATATACGGTGTTGCCGATTCCCGGCTCCGGTGACAATCCGTTCAGGGGCCAGTCCGGACGGAACAGGTGTCCCGGGGGATAGGATGCGGCTTCCTGTTCGGGTTGCCCTGATGCCTGCTCGAACATTGCTATGGCTCCGCCGGTAGCATCGCTCGGAGTATCCTTCAGGGTTGATGTCCAGTTGGTTATGCCGGTATGGGCTGCATTCATTCCGGACATGAGGCTGGTTCTGGTAGGAGTCGATACCGGGCATGCATAGGCATTGGAAAAAATTGCTCCGCGCTGTGCGAGACGCTCCATGTTCGGGGTGTTGAAACGGAGATTGTTCGGATAAACCGTTCCGTCATAAGGGACCGAGCTGTCCACCCATCCCATGTCGTCCACAAGAAAGAAAATGATATTCGGCCTGTCTTGCGGGCCCTTTTCCCCGGATTCGCAGCATGATGTGGCTGCCAGTCCGCAAATTCCGGTCATCAGAATGGCTCCGCCTTTAGTGTTCAGTGTTCTGCTCATGGCAATTCAAATTTTCCCTAAATATACATCTTCTCCTCCAATCAGGCAAATTTTGCTGCTGCCGGGAAAATGTCTATATTTCGGGAGAATCGACAGGATATGAAATTGAACCGTATTATTGCAGTGGTTGCCGTATGCGCGTCTGCCGCAGCCTCCTTCTCCATTGCCGGGGCACAGGTCCCGGGTATGCAGGAAAGCATTGTCTCTTCCGGCCGGGCCGCGAGAATCGTGGCTGATATTCTTGATCCGGCGTCAGGAAAAGTCTTTGTTACGGCCCATCGAGGGGACTGGAGAAACTATCCGGAGAATTCGCTTCCTGCTATAGAATCCGTCATCAGGATGGGGGTGGATGTCGTGGAACTCGATGTCAGGATGACCAAGGACAGCGTCCTGGTGCTCTGTCACGACAAGAGAGTTGACCGCACCACTGACGGACGTGGCCGGGTCAGGAACTTCACTCTTGATTCGCTCAGGAAGCTGCGCCTGAAGAGCCTGAATGGAATTTCTCCGGACTCCCTGGGAATTCCGACGCTCAGGGAGGCGCTCGAGTGCTGCAAAGACAGGATAGTGGTCAATCTGGACCATGGCTATAGATACTACGACCAGGTCCTTGCCTTGACAGAGGAACTTGGAGTCACTGGCCAGGTTCTTATCAAGGGGAGGCGTCCTCTTGAGGAGGTGTCGGCAACGATGTCCGGATATCGGCATAATATGATGTACATGCCGGTAATAAATATTCAGAAGCATTCCGGAAAAGTTCTGTTCGCTGAATACATTGGGTCAGAAGAAGTCCCTCCTGCATACGAGGTCTGTTTCCGGAAATGGGACGGTAGCCTGCCGGATTGCTTCCGGAAAATCCGTGCTTCCGGTTCAAGAATCTGGGTCAATACATTGTGGCCTTCTCTCTGCGGCGGCCGCGGGCATGACGACGAGGCTGCATTTCGTTCCGGGAATCCCGACAAGGTATATGGGCGATATATCTCCCTGGGAGTCACGATAATCCAGACGGACCGTCCGGAGATGCTGCTGGAATATCTCCGCAGCAGGGGACTGCACGACTGAGGAATCAGAAACAAATATTTTACGGAATATTATTGTTTAAATAATAAATAATCTCTAAATTTGCAGTGCCGATAGTATTGTCGCACAGATTTTTCATCCGGCATGACGGTTGTTTTGATTTTTTCAAATCTTTTTGGCACGGTCTATGCAAATGAACGAATCAAGTGAATAATATTATTGGTTGGTTATTATAATGGTTAGTTAGTAGTGTTTAGTTATGTATCACGGCGTAAAGCCAGATGTGAATCTCGCATAAAGTTGGTGATACGAATCTAAGGGAAGCAGTTCGGAATTCTCCGGGCTGCTTCTTCTGATTTTATTCTCCCGCAGGGTGATTTCAGCGCTGATTATCAAATTTTTATTGTCAATTCAAAAATAATGCTTAAATTTGTAGCTCCCAAAATTGGGGTAAAAAACATAAATTAAAGATTTACAATCATTTATGCCAACAATTCAACAATTAGTCCGCAAAGGACGCGAGGTTATTGCTTACAAGAGCAAATCTCGTGCGCTGGATGCTTGTCCTCAGAAGAGAGGCGTCTGTGTACGTGTGTACACGACTACACCTAAGAAACCTAACTCAGCGATGCGTAAGGTTGCCCGTGTAC
>JBJEBJ010000074.1:0-1782 GCA_051869955.1 Candidatus Cryptobacteroides sp. | reverse complement strand
ATAGAGCGCAACGGCTCTATCAAGACAAGGACGAATCCGATAGGCTATCTCTATGGAGACCTTGCCGTGACGGTATATGTCAAAGCGCAGGGCAATGGGGTGGTCAAGAACAACAGGGTCGATTCAATCCTTGAGCAGCTTCAGGGCATTGACGGGGCGGTCACCGAAGGCTTCTATTTCAGGCTCAGTCCGGACAACATCATAGCTCCCACGTACATTGACCCGTCAAGCAATTTCTCGCTTACGGTCATAAACGTGGAATGGCATACAGTATAATATTAAAACGTTTTAAGATATGGCAACAACCATTGGAAAATTCGATACCGTCACTTCGGTATTCGCTGGAGTAAGTGACATCATAGTCGGTGATGTTGCTGCGGATTCGGCATACGAATCCGGAACTCTTGACACCCTGTTCGCAGCCGCAAAGAGTGTCGGACAGGTAAAAGAGGACTCTACAAACTGGACTGGTGATGACCCTACCGTTGACTCCGTAAAGGACGAGAAAGGTAATATCATCACCACCAAGACCACCGCAGGAACATTCGCATTCGAGTTCCTTATGGCCTCTATGTCCGAGAACATCCTGAAAGCCTTTATGAAGGCTTCCGATGTGGATTCTGTGGTCGGTTCTACCGGGCCTTTCGGCTCATCCGCTACCGGAGTCAAGATTGTTGACCTGCCTGTGACCGTGCGTCCTATTATGGTGGTCAACGACGTGGCCGACAAGTGCATCGTGTTCCCGAAGGCAAAGATTGTCGCATCAGTGACAAGGGAGGATGGCATATTCTTCGTCAAGGGTACTGCCACTGCCGAGTTCGTTGATACGACCAAGCTCGGAACATTTATGCTCCTGAACGGAATATCCCTCACTTACTAATTGAGGCATATCACCTCCTTTTCATCCGGGCAGGTGGGCTTGCGGCCTGCTTGCCCTTTTTTGATAAAATGAATGTATATGGAAGACAAGAAAATGGATGCACAGGGACTCAGCGAGGCTGAACTTGGCATAAGGCAGGGCGCACCGTGCAAGGTAGAGGTGCAGGGCAAGACGTATAAGGTGTTGCAGATTAGCAACGCAGTAAGACGCAGAATCAGTGATTTGGAGAAAGAGGCTTTCTTTCTTGAGCAGAAGGCCAAGGACGGGCTGACACTCAAGGAGGCGAAGCGGATTGACCGGAAGATAAGGACTCTCCACAGCAAGACCGCTGCGTATTATCTTCTCGGGAACTGGGCGATATTCATCCGGCCATTGTGGGCATTGAGGTGGAGACTGCTTGACCTGAAGGACAGCGAGGTGACGTATTCGATAAACGCAATGGGCGCAAACAACCGTGGTGTGGATTTTTTCTTGGCCAACTGGCAGATTACAAAGGTTCAACTCGCTCTCTCTACGAGGCTGGTTGGCAAAGGAATAAAGCAGTACGAGGAAAGGATGGAGAGCGCAGAGGGGATGCTCCTGGAGGACGGTTTGGAGACAAGTCGGGACAGCAGGTAGCGTCTTTCTTCGATACGGGTTCAGACAACGAGAAGATAAAGCACATCTACGGGAACTACAATTTCTGGTCGTGGCTGCGTTATTGGTATCTTGACTCGGAAAAGATGGTGACCCTTATGCTTGTTGACAAGCCGTATTACGACTATGACTACAAGTATTACGATAAGGTCACGGAGGACAACGATAGTGAGCTAAACTCGGACGACAAGACAAAGAGCATTCTTGCGAGGTTCGGCATAGGTGTCGGGAAAGACCCTGCGGAGATGGATATGGAGGAACTTCAG
>JBJEBJ010000073.1:0-1784 GCA_051869955.1 Candidatus Cryptobacteroides sp. | reverse complement strand
GCAGCATCCACCGTGATAGTTCCGGCAAACTCACAATTATCCATCCTGCCATTCGTCCTTATGCATCCGACAAGGCCTCCGAGACGCATGCCCGGATCTGTTCCTCCATGCCTCATGGACACATGACTCTTCACCCCGCTCATCGTCCCGAAGCATTCGGAGACAAGACCCTGGTAGGCTGCGGCTGTCCCTGTATATTCAACATATGAAACGCCGTCATAAGACTCTCCGTCAGCTGACCCAAGCACAAGATCTTTCAGCACGGCCCCTTCGTTAAGTATCCCAATAAATCCGCATCTGGTCTTGTCGGATGACACTTTTATTCCTGAAATACAATGTCCTTTTCCGTCAAATGTGCAATTAAGGTCAAACGGCACCCATTCCGCATCAGAAAGATCAATATCTGCAGCAAGGCCGATTATGTCTCCGGCTTCATATCCTGTTGAATATGCAGCGAATTCACGCAGTTCAGCAGCATTATGAATGAAGTTCCTTATCCATGCCATTCCGTTAGCAGCAGAAGTAATATCAATCTGTGAGGTACGGGAGAATTCCACAGGAGTATCCACATCTACAGACACTGACTGATAATCATCCTCATATTTAAGCACGTAGCCATGGCTAAGATGGGCAGGAAGAGTGCATATATTGTAATTACCGGCTTTGAAGGTCTCAATTCCGTCCCCAGGTTCCAGAGTAATTGAAGTCTCGGATGCATCAGAAGGCATCTCTCCCGGTTTGATGGCACATGTACCGGCAAGAGACTCCCCCGCCTTGGACTCCAGCGTGACTTTCTTTGCCCCGTCCGGAATCGAGACAGTAACGATAGTTGAGATATTCCTGAACTGAAAATGACCGACCTTGTCTGCCGTGGCGATGGCAGACAGCGCATTCATGTCAATATTCATATTCGGGCTCACCTTCTGTACGGAAGGGAAGATTATCTGAAATTCACCACCTGACGGTTGCTCACGTCCTCCCATCGAACATGGATAAATCGCATGATACGTGTCACTGTTTTCCCCGACGAATCCGGTAAAATATGCAATTCCTCCGTCAATGGATTTCACTTTGAAGATATTTCTGGATGTCCCGTCATATACCGCTATGCTGTCCGACGAGGAGAACTTGACGCTTGTACCGACCAAAGATACTTTTGTAAGATCTGCTACGGAGGCAGTGAACTGCATCTTCTTCATACCTTCCGGCACCACCTCGATATCGGGGCTGTCCGGCTCGTATTTTTCAGCGTCCGGAGCACAGGACACAAGCCACGTAGCACCGACAGCTATTGCAAATATTTGAATAATATATGATAACTTTTTCATTGTCAAGGGGGTTTAATTGTTGTACTTCAGCGATATATGGTCCAGACGAACTGGCTCCCACATTGTGGAAGAGACACTTCTCAACCGTATGCAGACATTGTCCTGACCCGACAAATCTGCCGGCAACGCGAAAGTATAGAATTTGTAGCCAGGAATGTTGGCATCCGTCTGGCGGGCAGCGTCTGTCCTGTCAAACTGCGGGTGCAAATCAAATTCGGAACCTTCCACCTTGGTCCAATTATCAGATGTCACATTTCCTGCATATTCTATTACAAATGTTGTCACACCTTTGGTGACATTCATGGAAACTTGTAGAGAAAGGTTTCCGGAGATTCCTTTGGTTGAAATACCGTCAATATAGAAATACTGAGTGTCATTCCACGGCTTGGAGTTGAAAGCACCTCCATTGACACGTCCATAGTACCCATTTGAAGCAGTTCCGTACCATTGGTCATC
>JBJEBJ010000072.1:0-8448 GCA_051869955.1 Candidatus Cryptobacteroides sp. | reverse complement strand
CTATGGTCCCTTTTTCAATTATTTTGGTGGTGGAATTTTGCGGTACTATTTACATTCAGGGCCAACGGATACCGCACATACGGAGCGGGCAAGGTATATCACCATATGCCCGGATATGTGAATCTTGAAGGTTTCGATGAATATTATCTCTGGAATGAGGAGCATAAGAAACGCGGATGGAAATACGGCGCATGGGAAGGATGCAAGGCGCTAGAGGGCACTATTCCCATCGGGGAGCTCGGTGTCGCTGTGTACGATCAGTTCGATGCGCATCCGCTCCCGGATTCGCTGGAAGCGGAGATGGCAGACACAAAGACCGTGGACTGGGCCGTGGACGTATTGCACAGGCAGCATGACGGACCTTTCTATATGGCAATCGGCCTGTATTCACCTCACAAGCCGAACTATTGTCCGCAAAGATTCTTCGACATGTTCCCTCTTTCCGACATTGACATTTCCGCATTCCAGAAAGACAGCGCATATTTCAAATCAGGAGAGGTAGCGGAAGAGATTGGAGCTTTCTACCGCGGCAGAATAAGGAGACAGCACCTCAACGGAGTCCTGACAGTAAAGGACGGATGGGAAAAGGCGGTCCAAGGCTATCTCGCATGCTGCAGCTATGCCGATTATCAGATAGGACGCATTCTCGATGCTCTGGCAGATAGCGGATATGCGGAAAATACGATTGTAGTGTTCTGGAGCGACAATGGATATCATCTGGGAGAAAAGCAGTTGTGGGCTAAACATACCATGTATCATCAGACCTCGAACATCCCAATGATCTGGGCTGGACCAGATATCGTGCAGGGGAAAACACACAAGAACGTGGTCAGCCTTCTGGACATTTTCCCGACCCTGATAGAAATGTGCGGTCTTCCGGAGCCTGAAGACCATATGGACGGACAATCGATCTCCGGAGTCCTTAAAGGGAAGAGCTCCGGAAAAGGGCGGACGGCTGTCATGGCTAATAAGACCGAAGGCTATTCCGTGATTTCCGACAAATGGCATTACAATTATTATGGGAAATCGGGCAAGGAGGAGCTTTTCGATGCAGCAAACGACCCGGAAGAATTGCACAATTTGTCAGAAAACACATCTTTTGACAAAATATTGAAGAAAATGCGTAAATTCATCCCCGAAGCGCCGGCTCCTCCCGGAGCTGACATAGGGAAAGGCTGCAGGCTGGTCTGCGAAGGAGAGACTTTCCGATGGGTAAAGAAATAGGATTATGAGTTTTTATCGCAGGATATTATTTCTAACGGTATTATTGATTTGTATGGACGGCACCGCACGAAACGTTCGTGTGATGCCGTTTCACAATCAGCTGTCCCAATACGACGTTTCCGACATTGTACAGGATGATTTCGGTTACCTGTGGATAGGCACCTATGACGGGCTGAACAGGTACAACGGGGTGGAAAACAGGATTTACAGGGTGGACCCGGATGACGAATCGTCTATTTCCAGCAACAGAATCAAGGCGCTGTGTTTCGATAGCCTCTCTTCCGTACTTTATGTTGGGACGAACGGCGGAGGAATATGCGTCTATGATTACGGCAGCGATTCATTCTCTCGCATCAAGCTGGCTTCTGACGGCAATCCTCTGCTGCGGGGCAACGACATATTGGATTTCGCCTCAAGTGAAGATGGGACATTGTGGGTATCCACACGCGAGGCCATATTCCTGATAAGATATCATCCTGATTCCGGCAGCTTCGACATTCTCCACACCATCGTGATTGAAGGGAATGACATAGCGAATTCCCTAGTATGTTCCGGTTCCAGGCTGATGGCATGCTCCAACAATTCCGGACATGTGAGGATATACGGGCGGCACGGTGACAGATATGAGCTCGAGACCTCTCTGGTATTTCCCAGAAAGACCATCATAAACGGAGCGGTCTATGAAGAAGGGACTGGGGAGTATTATTTTGCGACTTCAAAAGGTATCTGCCGATCCGGTCACAAAGGGCAGCATCCTGTGATGATTGCAGAAGGTGAGATACTTGCGGCCGTCTCGGACAGACAGGGAGGCATTTACTATTACGGGAAGGAATCCGGTCTCCGTCTTCTCAACTGCAACGACGGTTCTACAACTGACGTCAAGCTCCGCAACAACGAACTTGCAGAATGGAACGTACGGAATCTGTATATCGACAGGACCGGCGTACTATGGTTATGCTCATCGGACAAGGGCATTGCCGGAATCGACCTGCACCAGAAGGAATTCGGGCATGTTGACCTTGACTGTGACGTTCTCGTCACAAGGCTATTCATGGACGAAGACGGCATATTATGGGTCGGAACACAGCACAAGGGCCTGATTATCCACGACATGAAAAGCGGCAAGTCTTCGCATTATCTGCCGCACGGCACGATATCCTGCATTGACCGGATGCCCGACGGGAACATATATGTGGTTTCCTCCGGAATAGTCCATCGTGCGGAGAAGAACGGGGATGCTTTCAGTTTCAGGCCGATACGGATTGAAGGATTGGACATACATCCGGATTTCGGAAGAATCTTCTCAATATGCGAGGACGGGACAGGAAGCAAATGGCTCGGATGCCGGTTCGGAATAATGAAAATCAATCCGGACGGGAAGGTGGCATATACATATCCGCTTGAAATACAGAACCAGGTGAGAATGTTCATGGACTCCGAACGAAACCGGATATGGGCATGCACGCAGACGAGAGGGGTGCTGGAATTCCAGCTGGATGATTCCGGAGAAATCTTATCCGTCAGCAAATATGTCCAGGAGCTCGGAAACCAGGAGTCTCTCAGCAGCAATACTGTATGGAATATGTCATTCATAGGTAATGACAAGATATATGTCTGCACGGATGCCGGGCTGAACATTATCTTGGCTGAAAGCAGGAAGGTCAGCCGGTTCAAGGACAAAAGCTTGCTCGCTGACATCAAGGCCCTGTCCGCTGTAGAAGATGGTGGAGGCAATGTTTGGATAAACACCACCAACGGGATAATAATGTTCAACCCGGACACCCAGTCGGCTGTCAAGTTCGGCGCATCTGACGGGTTGACGTGCGGATATCTGACCGAGGCATCCTGCACCACGGAGGATGGATACATATTTGTTGGCGGGAATCAGGGGATATCATATTTCCAGCCCGGAGAATTGTCTTCAGACACAGAAACTGCAGCGATGGTAATCTCGGAGATGTACCTGTCGGGGAAGCCTGTTTTGGCAAACCGTAAATACAATGGCCGCATTCTTTTGACAAAGCCCATATTCAAGACGGACAAAATCGTCCTTTCGCATAACCAGAACAACATTTCCTTCGGCTTGAACACCTCTTCGTTCCGGAATCCGGACAAGAGCCGGTTCCAGTACAGGCTGGCCACCAATGAACATATTGAATGGATAAAGGCGGCCCCGAATTCACATCTTGTGACCTTCAATGACGTAAAGCCCGGTTCTTACAGACTGGATGTCGTACCACTGAACTCGGAGGGGCATCCGTCCGGGAACGTCACTTCTTTGGACATACGGATAAAACATCCCATATGGGCCTCCGCATCGGCATACATGCTCTATCTTCTTATATGCGCTGCCGTCCTGTATTCAGTTTACAGACATTATAAAAGACAACAGACACTCAAGAATGAGCTCCTCATAGAAAGAATTACACACAAGTCAGAGAACGAAGCATATGAAAACAAGGTGCGGTTCATGATAAATATCACTCACGAGCTACGCACACCTCTGTCACTGATCACTGCCCCGCTCAAGGAATTGTCCCAGGAGAAATTGACCGATAACGCAGGAGAACTGATAGCCATCATCCAAAGAAACGTGGACAGACTGCTGTCTCTCGTCAACCAGTTCCTGGACCTCAGACGCCTCGAACTGGGGAAAATGCCGCTGCAGATACAATCTTGTGACATATATGCTATCCTGGAATCGGCCTATTCCAATTTCAGCAAGATTGCCGAAGCCAGGCACATCGACTACAGGCTGGATATATGCGACGGTCACACCAGATTCAATACTGATGCGGATAAATTTGTGACCATGGTATCGAACCTGCTCTCCAACGCATTCAAGTTCACACCCGAGCACGGAGCCATTACCTTGTCCGCCTATTTCCAGGGAGAGAGGCTGGTCGTGGAGGTGGCGGACAACGGATGCGGGATAAAAGAAGAAGACCAGCAGAGAATTTTCGAAAGATTCTACCAGACAGGACAGTCCTCATCATCGGGATCAGGAATAGGCCTGGAGCTTACGAAACGATATGCCGAACTGATGAAAGGGGCCGTATCCGTGAAAAGCAGACTCGGGAAAGGATCCGTTTTCAGGATAGAATTGCCTGAAGTGGAGGGGCCGTACCCTGCCGGACTGCCCGGTACAACGGCGGAACATTCTGACGGAGATGAAAACAGGAAACAGATTCTCGTCATCGACGATGACAATGACATACTGATGTATCTTACCAGACTGCTGTCCGTAAAATATTCGGTAACCGCAGCATCAGACGGAAGGACCGGATATGAGAAAGCCCTGGAAACAATGCCTGATATCATTATCTCTGACGTCATGATGCCGGGAATGGACGGAACTGAACTGTGCAGACAGGTCAGACAGGATTTCCGCCTGAGCCATATTCCGGTAATATTGCTCACCGCGAAGGATGACTGTATCGGAGGCTTGAAGTCCGGTGCTATCGACTATATCACAAAACCATTCGACCCTGATGCCCTGATGATGAAGATTGACAATCTTCTGGACTATGTCCGGAAACGGGCAATAGACAATAGCGGAGAAGTCACTCTTTCTGAAAAGATATCCCAATTCAAAGAGGAGAAAGAGAAAGAGTTCCTTGAAAAGGCCTACAGGTCTGTCATCGACAACATTGACGACACGACTTTCGACATTGACAGGATGATAACAATCCTTGGGACGAGCAGGACCCAGCTGCACAGGAAGATTACCGCACTCACCGGCTCCTCCGCCTCGACATTCATCCGCAACGTCCGGTTAGACAAGGCGAAAGAGCTGTTGATGACAGGAGAATATACGATAACGCAAGTCCTGTATTCCGTGGGATTCAACAGCCCTTCGTATTTCTCAAAGACATATAAGGAGCGGTTCGGGATCCTGCCTTCCGACGAGCTCAGATCATGAGCCTGTGTGAAAGCTAGCGGCGCCCGGAGTTTTGATGGAACTCCCCGAAAGGCCGCTTCGAATATCTGCCGAGTTCCTCCTCCATCAGATTGCGCAGATTACGATCCCTGTCCGGATCTGTTCCAAACAGATTCACCTTCTCCATATTGTCCGACTTGTAATCATATACCTGGTCCGGCAGGAAATAATTGGGCCTGGCGGCGGCTGATTTTTTTGCCAGATTGGTATGCTTCATTATATACGGCAGGCCGGTCTTCGCGTCAGTCGCAGTCTCCGGCTGCTCAGGATATCTGATGGCGATATATTTATAGTCATCCGTCTTGACTGCCCTTGCATATCCTATCTCCATGAGCAGCACATCCCTCACGGGAACCGAAGGATCACTGAACGCAGGAGAGATGCTGATTCCGTCAATTTTCCTGTCCTCCGGCTCCACACCGCAGAGGTCCAAAACAGTAGGCACTATGTCTATGGAACCGACTAGATGGTCGTACGTGATACCGGCCGGTATGCCTGATTTCCATTGCATGACAAGCGGGATATTCACTCCCGTCTCGTAAAGGCTGGTCTTTCCTCCGTTCAAAACCCCATGGTCGGACATATAGATGATTATGGTATTATCCTCTTCCCCTATCTCTGCCAGCTTACCGACAAGCCTGCCCACGACATTGTCCCACCACATTGCTGAAGCGGCTATGGACGGCACTTCAGGATTCTCCTCGCAGAGAGCCGCATACTGGCGGCGGATTTTTTCCCTGTCAAGATTGTATTTCTCAAGGTCATTCCTTACACCTTCCCCGGTCAGGCAGACCGGATTGTCAAACGAATTGACGAATTTCCCGTCTTTTACCGTCTGAGGAGCAGGTCCGTGCGGATATGTAGTTGCCATCATCAGGAAAAAAGGTCTTGAATCGTCTGTCGACTCATCGAGAAACTTCAATGCCGCATCCAGATTCCATTCCGCGTTATGAGCATTGGTGTAGTCGTTGAACGTTTCCCTCAGGTTGGCCGGATAGACTCCCGCCACATAGTCGAAACCGAAATCCCTGATTCTTTCACACCACCATTCATGGTTGGCATGCATCTTCCTGTCAGTCACCTTGTCTTTTCTAGGATCGGAATCTTTCGGGTAAACAAGCAGACCGGCTTTTCCCCATTCCCTGTTTGTATTCAGATACTGATGCCCTGTCAGATGGAACTTGCCGGTGAATCCGGTCCTGTACCCTGCAGCCCGGAGAATGCCGGCAAGATTGTTCCCGTCCTTCTCCAGATAACATGAATTGGCAAAACATGTGACCGTCCCCTCCGGATACTCGCGGAGGAACTCTTCGGAATAGTTGCTGTTGTAATACCGCCCTGTCAGGATTGAATATCTGGACGGACTGCTCACGGTAGTCACGACATTCGCATTGGTGAATCTGACCCCGTTGGCAGCAAGTCTGTCGATATTCGGAGTAGGTATTCCGGGAGTGTAACATCCTACCGTATTCGTATTCTGGTCATCTGTCAGAATGATGAGGACATTAGGCCTCTTTTCCGGGGACGGCATATTGCCGGAAGCGTTGCAGACCATGGTGCTGCCCGCGACAGCAAGGATGCTTCCCATGCTGTATTTAATTTCATGTCTCATATCAGAAAGGTCCTGAATTGTTGTTCAATGTGGCTTTGACGGAACTTCCCGGCATCTCGCCTCTTTTCTTGAATGCTTCCGTCTTCCTGAGATTGTCCCTGTCATACCAGTCAGAAGTCAGTCCGTCAGGGACCGTGTCTCCGGTCTCTGAAGACCAACGGGCAAGGACAGAAGCCAGTTTTCTGGCAACGCCTGCCTTCTTGCGGCTTATATCCTCTGACTGTGATATGTCGGAAACATAGTCATATAGAAGCACACGCGGCCTCGGAGTCCTGAATATCTCGTCCTGGTCAGGAGTCAGAGTATTGTTCCTGTGGCCTTCCCTGAGCGAGATACCAGAGCCTCCGCCCATTATGTCAATGGCTCCCTCAGCATTGAGTTCCGGCCTGTTGTTCTCGATATAAATATATTTCCTGGTGCAAACCATCCTTTCATTGGCCTCGAAGTCATGCCAGTTATGCTCCGAGAAGGCATAATTCCTGAAATTTCTGCCAGGCCTCTCCATTAGACAGGAAAAATCACGTCCCTGGAAAGACGGCACATCTGTGATTCCTGCAACAGATGCAAGTGTAGGGGCTAAGTCAATGGAACTTACCAGACTGCTGCATTCTTTCCCCGCATTCCTGCTTTCTCCGGCCGCCTTGACAATCAAAGGGGTCCACAGTCCGTCCTTGATCATTCTCGTCTTTGCCCTCGCGAACGGGCGTCCGTTGTCCGCAAGCACGACTATGACCGTGTTGTCATAGATACCCTGACGCTTCAGCTCCGCTATCGCATTCCCTACGGACCTGTCGAAACGGGACACCTCATAATAGTATGACGCAAAATCCTCTCTTGTCCTCCGGTCGTCCACGAAATACGGCTCAATCTCGAGCTCGTCCGGATTATATCTCAGCATCGAGGAATCATCATCCCAATTCCTGTGGGCATCATGAGCGGCAAACCAGGCGAAGAAAGGCTTGTCCTGAGGCCTTTCCTGCAAGAACTCCACCCATCTGTCGGCCCCGCTGACTCCTCCGCCGTCATTGACGGAACCACCGGCCCGGTCAAAATCCTTGGCGAAAGGTCCGGATGGTTTGCCGGCGGCTTCTCCAAGATGCCATTTCCCGGCCTGCATTGTATAATATCCGGCATCCTTCAAAATCCGGGCAAGAGAGATCTGTTCCTCTCCTACGGGAGAATGTAGCTCACACGCCCCGGTATTGTGGGGATACCGACCGGTCATGATGCTGACACGGCTCGGACTGCTGGAACTCGTGGAAAGCACGGCATTAGTGAATTTAATACCGTCCCCGGCAAGGGCATCGATGTTAGGAGTCCTGACGACAGGATGCCCGAAACATCCGAAATCCCGTTGGGAAATGTCGTCTGCTATCATTATCAGGATATTCGGTCGGGCATCATTCCCGTACGTCCGGACAGCATGGCAGTCCCGGCCGGGAACGACAAGCCCGGCAATCCATAGAGGGCTGGTTTTCAATATGGCTGATTTCATTGCATTAAGTTTTTCCGGCATGCAATATAGCAGAAATGGCCGACAAAACATGGAACAAACATTCCAAGCAATAAAAAAAACGTGCGGAAACATTATTTATAATCTTTGGGACAATGCTTATACTGTAAATAGTACCGCAAAATTCCACCACCAAAATAATTGAAAAAGGGACCATAG
>JBJEBJ010000071.1:0-8500 GCA_051869955.1 Candidatus Cryptobacteroides sp. | reverse complement strand
AGCACCATCAGGAAAGCATATTTCTTCATCTTCGATTCAAATTTAATCAAAGTCGGCAAATATGGAAACAATTCAGACAATAATAATTGATAATTGCCTTCGTGCAAAACACCTGACATTCAAAATGGCATTCTGGAGCTTGTAGAGGCATTTCCGATGTCAAGTCCCGTCAAAATGACGACACCTGCCATCTCTAAAAATGCTTTATTATTGATAATCAAATAGTTATTATCATGCACCATGTCAGGTGTTTTGCACGAAGAGCTAATGAACCAATCCGACAATCTTGAGGCATCAAAGGATATGCTTTTCAGCGCAGAAGCCTGTAAATCGTGCAGAGGCCTTCGCCCTGGTCACTGTTCAGCAAGACGATTCTGCCGGCTTCAGGGCACATCTTCCTGCCGATCCATACAGACTTGAGAATACTGCCGCGGCGGGCGTTGCAAGGAAGTTCCTTCCGGAAAATCATCCCGCGGGAGAATCGCAGTTCTGTGCAGCAAGGGGCACTTTTCTCCGGCAGATGGCATCAACTTGTTGTCATCTGCCGGGAGAAAAGCAGTTCTACGTCACAGGTGCAGCATTTGCTCGCGGGATGATTTGCTGGAAGCGGAAGGCAGATGAAATGCGTAAGCGATAATGTCGCAGAAGAAATAGAATATCCTTTCAATATCAGCTCATATTTATTACTTTTGCTGAACAATGGGCGTGTCATGAGCAGCACGCTGATAATCTCAAAGTATCGGGTAAAACACTGAGAAACTATAGATATGAAACTGACTACCATTGGATTAATCACGGCCGGGGCGCTCGGAATGATGACAGCCGAAGTATCGGCCCAGGAATGGAAATGGACTGCGGATGCCATCGAAGAACGGCTTCGGGAATGCGGAATAGCGGAAAGCCTGCCGGCTCCCGAGAAAGACGTGGAATGCAGCATTTTCATCAGGAAAGAAGGACGGGCAAGGCCGCAGCAGGGAATGGAAATCTACGGGGACTGGATATTCTCCTGCGAAGACGGAGGGCACGTGAACCTGTACAGTTTCAGCCAGGCTGACGGTAAAGTCATGGGAGGCTTCGAGCTGGCATCATCCAGGCCGGACAATCATGTGAACAATGTAGAATTCGGTCCACGCAAGGCGAAAGGGTCAAAATTCCCTCTCCTGTACATCAGCAACGGCAAGGTTGGAAGCGAGATAGAATGGCAATGTGCCGTGGAGCGCATATCGGAAAAGCACGGAGAATGGTCATCCGAATTGGTACAGACAATAACGCTCGACGTAAGTCAATGGGAATCAAACGGATACACGAAGATATTCGGTGCACCGAGCTGGCTTGTGGACCAGAAGAGGAACTACCTGTGGGTATTCTCCGCCGTGAAACGTACAGTATCCAAGGTAACGACGGACCCGGCTGAAAACCGCTACGTGGCCACCAAATTCAGGATTCCTTCTCTAAAGGAGGGCAAGGAGGTGATCCTCGGAGCCACGGACATCCTGGACCAGGTGATATTCCCTTATGACGTTTGGTTCACCCAGGCGGGATGCATGTATGACGGAAAGATATATTACGGATACGGAATCGGGAATTATGACCCGTCAAGGCCGTCCTGCATCAGGGTTTACAATACCGACAACGGACACATTGAAGCGAGGTATGAGCTGAAGGACAGCATTATATTCGAAATCGAGGACATAGTCCTGAAGGATGGCTGGCTGTGGGTGAACTGCAATAACAATCCGAAAAGGACGTCCGAACTGCCATATATCTACAAGGTATCCCTACCGAGGTAATAATAGATTGATAGGCGGCGGGAGGGAAAAGTTTGGATGGCGTGGTCGCCCGCGACCTCGTGAGCGGGACGGGGCCCGCGACGTAGTCGTGGGAGGGATGAGTCGGAACGAGTTCCGACGAAACCAATCCAAACTTTTTCCCTGCCGCCCCTGAGCGTAAATAACGAAAAGTAAACAGGGAACAACCTTTTTGGTCGTCCCCTGTCATTGCAATTGGGCGCAGCGAAAGCAGAGATTTAATCGCTGCGCTCTATTGATAAAGATTACCAGTAGATGTCAATATAACCTGACTGGGCAGCCATCCATGAAGCGGTATCAGCATTATAGATTTGATAGCTTCCCCAGAACTGAATCATCTTGGTATCAGGATAATATGTACGATAGCCAGGATCATTATAAACATAGAGTGAGTATAAGCACCAGTTGAAGTTGTTAGCCCACGGATAGATATATTCTGCACCAAGATACATGAATCCTTCATTTAGATATCCGGAAACAAGTTGACCGTCCTTGTCATACATCTCAAAGTCAGCGTATGTATCCTTGAGGATAATCTTGAGTGTGCAGTCAGAGTACATGAAGTTAGGAATCTCGAATCCGGTATCAGTAGCCTTTCCGTACTGGGTATCGAGATCTATTCCCTCATTCTCGAGATATACCTGGATAGGAACCATTCCGTCTTTCTCAGTCTCTGAATATACAGGTTCAGGATAAACTATAGCCGTAACCTCAGGGAATCCTGTGAAATCCAAAGTGTTCATCGTCTCCTCGGAATAGAAGTAGAAGCAGAGATACTGCCACTGGAACTCCTTGTCGATATTGTCAGTCTCACTATAGAAAGTCACGCTCGGTACGGAAAAGTAAATATACGGTGTGCTGCCTTCGACATATGCGCTATAGCCTGCATCTGCATAAAGGATAAGACTCGAGATAATCCTGCGGTCTCCCTTAGGGCTGAATTCCTCCCAAACCTGGTTCGGGTCATCCCAGAAATAATACATTGTACCGCCATCGGAGTCTATCTCAGTGAAAAGGTCGAATCCGTCGTAAACGATTGTCTTGATGTCCTTCGTCGCAGCGTCAATGATAATCCTGAGGTCATGCTCGGTGCCGAGGAAATTCTTTGCAATGAATATCGTTGCATCAAGCTGCCAGATAACCTGCTTCATATTTCCCATATAGTCGGAAATATCTCCGCTTGAATACGGAACGAAAGTGGCGCAGGATACAATCTCCTTGTAGAAATAGAAAGTGCCCTCGCAGCGGAGAGTTCCTTCAGTACTGTTGGCGGAAGGATTCACATTCTCTCCGGTGAACATAATTTCAAACGACAGGACTGTTCCTACCGCAGAGCCTGCGGGAGCAGTTATGGTCAGAGTCGTACTTGTCTGCCCCTCAGCGAATTTTACTGATTCAGGTATGGTGACGCCCTTGTCAGCACTCAAGACCTTGATTGCATACTCGGCGGCAATCGTAGAGTTGCTCCTGATGACAGTCAGCTTTGCCTCCGGTGTACCGGAAGCTCCGATATAGTAGCAGTAGTCTCCGTTCTCGGCTGAGAAAAAGACGTCAGCGACTTCGATAGGATCTTCTTTCTTAGGATCATCTTTCGGATCATCCTTGCTGCATGAGACAGCCCCCATGCAAACTGCCACAGCCATGGCCATGGCCAGAATAATTGATTTCTTTGTTCTCATATAAATGATAGTTAAAGTTAATTGGACCATTTGATACCGTATCCTGAAGGATCAGGATTATTTTTTCCTTCGATGGCGTGATTGTATTGGTACTCGCTCGAAGTGATGTAGGCTGTTGACCAAGGTACGACATAGCCGTCATAGGAATTGTACTGGTAGGAGGAAGGGAAATTGCTTCCGTCATAACCCCTTACTACTGCTTTCTTGAGCCTTCTGTAGTCGAAAATGACAATACCTTCGCCCCAAAACTCGATTCTCCTCTGGGTAAGAATCTCGGAGCGGAATGCATTCATATCGTAGCAGTTGGCAACGTATGTGCCGTCGGTGAACCTGTACTGGTTCAGATAAGACTCGAGATATGCACATCCCGCAGCAAGCCCTTCCGCATGGCCTTTCGCCTCTGCCGCAATGAGATACATCTCCTCGACACGGATGAGAGGAATATCCACCACGTTGCCGACCAAATAATTGTCACGGTCACCTGAACCCGGATGGAACTTGAAGTTGGCATAAGCCGGACACTCGGCGAACTCTTCCTCGGAAAGAAGCGTGGAATACTTGGAATAGGCACTCGTCTTGCCTGCATCATTCGGGGAAATCCAGGTATTCTTCCTCCAGTCACCGTCCTTGATTTTCCTGTAGAGGGCAGCATCTATCATCCTGAAACAACCGTAAATACTGTTGGCGGTTCCGTATGTCGTCTCGGCTGACATGTTGGCCGTGAATGACATCCATGAGCTCTGAACATCCTCGGCGCCTATGGTCATTCCGAAAATCCAGGAAGACTGGGCCGTATTGAATCCGGTCACAGGGTTGAACCACTGCTCCTGTGTGAGAGGAGTATGGTAAGCAATCGCAAGTTCGGCATATTTCAATGCATTGCGATAGCAGTCCGCAGCAGTCTTGACTCCCATCTGATGATAATCCGGATAATCCGACTCATGGTCGAGCATGGCCTGGAGGTCGGAATCGGCAGTGTCACAAATCGTGTTGTCAAATCTGGAAGCCAGTTCGAGCCATGTACGTGCCTTGAGCGCATAAACCATGGAAATGCCGGCTACGTTTACCTCACCCGAAGTATATCCTTCAAGAAGGTCCTCTGCATTGTCAAGGTCTGTGAGAATGAACCGGAACAGTTCGTAGAAAGGTGCGCGAGGCAGATTCTTGGCTTCCTCCTCGGTAGTCTTCTCAGTATAAATAGGGACTGTCAGGGAAGCGATTCCCCTGTTTTCAGCCTCGGCATCCAGATCTCCGAAACCAGTTTTCTTGAACTCATACATCCTCGCTAAATCGAGGTATGCGAACGCCCTGTAGCAATATGCATTGCCAATGAGTCTCTTCACCTCAATGTCATCCACGCCTTCCGCAGCCTTGAGGAACAGGTCGGCATTAAGGACAATCTTGTAGAAAAGCGACCACCACTGCTGCTGCACCACGTAATTGCCGAGGTACTGGCACTGTGCATAATATGAATGATAGTCATAGTCAGTGGAGTAAGGCGGTATCTCGGCTCCCATTACGTCGCGCCACATCATAATGCCCGGATAACCGAATGAAGTATAGTCCGAATCAGCGCCCATCCTGTTGAAGACAGCGGCACTTGCACGGCTCATGGCGATGAGCGCGTTGGTGGACTCTCCGAGCTGGCCTTCGGTAATCATGCTGGTTGGGAAAGTCTCCTTGAGACATCCCGTACTGAGGCCTGCCATAACCAAGGCAGCAGCTATATATCTGAATTTCAACATTTTCTTATCCTCCGTAATTAGAATTTCACATTGAATCCGGCTGAAATAGTACGCATCGGTGAATAGTCAGTGCCTGAAGTATCACCGATGAGACTGGTCCTCGGGTCAAGACCTTTTCTCCTGGACCAGTAGAACACGTTGTCGCAAGTCACATAGAGTCTCAGGGAAGAGAGCTTTATCTTCTCCACGAGCTTGGAAGGGAATGTGTAGCCGAGATTGATGTTCTTGAATGTCAATGAACTTCCATCAATCAGGAACCTGTCGGAAACCGCATTGATGTTCTGGTCGTTGTACTGCGCACGCGGGATGTCGGTGTCGGTATTCTCAGGAGTCCATGCCTTGAGCAGGTCCTTGTGATAATTACCGCCGGTGAATCCTGCATAAGGAGAACCCATCATGGACTTGTAGCCGTTGTCCATCACCTTTCCGCCTACCGAATAGAGGAAACTTGCGGAAATGTCAAAGCCGTGTACTGAAAGGCTGGTGCCGAATCCTCCGTAAACCACTGGATGCGGGTCGCCGCAGAGATAATATGAACCATTGTCCCAAATCGTGGTGGTAGTGGTCTCACCGTTCTTCTCGCAATACCAGGTCGGAAGTCCTTCTTCATTCACACCCGCATATTTCTTTATGTACCAAGTATAAAGAGGAAGATCCTCGCCGACATACCTGTAACCTGAAAGATATCCTCCGTGTCCCTCGACAGCGGAACTCTTGTTCTCGTCAGGAAGATAGGTAACCCTGTTGATATTGTGCGAGAGGTTCAGGTTGGCTGACCAGTCCACGTTCTTGGTACGGATGATGGAACCGGAGATATTGAACTCGACTCCCTGGTTGACCATGTCACCCACATTGTCGTAATATCCGCTGTAGCCCATTCCGAGAGGCACTGTCTTCCAGAGGAGCATGTCGGAAGTGATTCTGTAATAGTAGTTCACCTCTGCAGAAAGCCTGTTTCCGAACATTTCCACCTCGATACCGGTATTGAAGTTGCCGTTGCTCTCCCAGGTGATATCCTCGTTGCCCTGGGACTGGAATGTGGTCGCAGCCTCGGAATTCACGGTAGCGATATTGTAAAGGCTTGTGTAGTAATATGAAGGGATACCGTCATTACCCTGTACACCGTAGCTTGCCTTGAACTTGAGCATGTCGAAGACACGGGACTTGAACCATTTCTCCTTGTTGATGATCCATGCTCCTCCGACAGACCAGAAGCTTCCCCAGCAATGGTCAGGATGGAATGCAGACGAACCGTCGAGCCTGTAAGAAGCTGAAGCGAAATACTTGCCAGCATAATCGTACTGTCCCCTGAACAGGAATCCTTCGGTGTTGTATTTGTCCACATATCCGGTCATGGATTCCTTGATGAGGGAGCCGTCCAGCTCGGTATTGACCTCGAATGCGAAGACATTGGTCTTTGATCCGCCAAGAGCCGTACCGGTATTGTGGTTGTACTCATGACCAAGGAGGAGGTCGAGATTATGAACGCCTCCAAAGGTATGCTTGTACTTGAGGAGCTGCTGGGTGTTCAGGTCGAATGTCCTGTAATGATATCCTGCCACGTATCCACCGGTATTCTGGTAGTAGCCGTAATACGGATTGGATCCGCTCGTCGTCCTATTCTCGGTGTCATAGATGCTGGCATTCACAGTGAGTGTCAAATCCTTGAAGAACTTGATATCCATATAGCCCTGGAGGCCGAATGCATTTGAATTGTTCTCGCTCAGGTCGAGAAGGTCACTCTGCAGAGGGTTGTCGCTCTTATATACCGGACGGGTGATGCCTGTCACGAGGCCATCACCGTAGTCATATACCTTTCCGTGGGTGTCGGTCATTATGTTTCCCTCGCCGTCACGGATATAGAGAGGATAAATCGGAGCTACTCCGTAGATGGTGGCGAATGCTCCGGAGCGGTTGTTCGACACGTTGTTGGTATATGTCATGTTCACTCCGACCTTCAGCCATTCCCTTGCCTGATAGTCGGCTTTGGCCCTGGCGGTGATTCGCCTGTAGTCAGAGCCGTAGGTCAGGCCGTTGCTCTCGAGATATCCGATGCTGCCGATGAACTGGAAAACGTCGTTTCCTCCGCTGATATTGAGATTGTACTCGTGACGGAAACCGTTCCTGAGACCTTCCTTCTTCCAGTCATCCGGGACGAGTAGATGCTCCAATCCGTCAGCGCCTGTAATCTTCCTGTAGAATGCATTCGGATTGAGCTTTCCATCGTCTCCAATAAGGGTCTGGCCGGCTGGCACATCGTAAACGAGATAGCCGAGACCGCCGTCTGAAGCCGTCTTTCCGAGGGCGTCAATGGCATTTGTCTTGGCAGTGGAATACTTCTGTCCCAGCTCGTTACGGTAATAGTTCATCAACATTGAATAATGCAGCTCATAATACTGGGCCGGATCCGTAATATAGTCATAATATTTCTTTCCGTCGGTATTCACACCGAACTTCGCGTCGAAAGATATTGTTGCACGTCCCCTCTTGGCGCTCTTGGTAGTGATCATGATGACACCGTTGGAACCTCTGGAGCCGTAGAGGGCGTTGGATGCAGCATCCTTGAGTACGCTGATGCTCTCGACGTCCTGAGGGTTGATGTCGCTCCAATAGCCGTTGTAAGGAAGACCGTCAAGGACGATGAGAGGGCTGGTCCCGGCATTGATGGAACCGAATCCGCGGATGATGATGGAAGGGTCCGACTCAGGTCCATTGCCCTCAACCATCTGGAGTCCGGCAACCTGTCCGTTCAATGCTGCAATCGGGCTGCTGACCTGCCGTTCGGCAATCTTGTCGCTGCCGACCACGGTGGCTGAACCGGTGAAGGATTCCTTGGTGGCAGTACCGAACGCAACGACGATGACGTCATCAAGGACCTGGTTGTCTACCGGAAGGACGATATTCACGACCGCCCTGCCCTGAACAGGGACCTCGGTGGTGACGAAGCCCAAGCAGGACGCAGTGAGCACCGCATCGGAAGGCACCTGAAGGGAATAACGCCCTTCATTGTCTGTAATGGCGACAGCCTTTCCGTTGTGTTCCTGAATTACTGCCCCGATGACGGGTAGAGCTTTGTCATCTGTCACAGTACCGCTGACTGTGATTTTCTGCGCGCCGGCAATGTAACAAACTGTAAGCGCACATAGCATAAAAATAATCCTTTTCATCATCTCGCACATAAGAAGTTAAAGATCCGGACTGTTTGCAGCCCCGGTGCTGCTCTCGAAAAAGTAGACACGGGAAGGTAGAAAAAGATTGAATGTTGTAC
>JBJEBJ010000070.1:0-8527 GCA_051869955.1 Candidatus Cryptobacteroides sp. | reverse complement strand
CCATTGTCTGGTCAACATACTGGTCGTAGTCCTTGATAGGCCTGATGTCGATCTGTGAACCCGGGAGGAATGCCTCGATTCCGAATACGTCCACGATCATACCGCCCTTCGTGCGGGTCTTGACATAACCCTTGACGATCTCTGCCTTGTCGAATGCCTCGTTGACCATATCCCAGGAGCGCAGCTGGCGTGCTTTCTTGTGGGAGAGGACGAGCTGTCCCTTCCTGTCCTCAGGAGACTCAACGTAAACCTCTACCTTGTCGCCTACCTTGAGTTCCGGATTGTAACGGAACTCCGGAGCTGCGATAACGCCTTCGCTCTTGTAGCCGATGTTCACGAGAACCTCTCTCTTGTTGATTGCAGTGACTGTTCCCTCGACAACCTCGTTCTCCTTGATGTCGGAGAGGGTCTTGTCATAAGCTGCCTCGATGGTAGCCCTGTCGGTGTCACCGTAAGCTGCATCTTTCTCGAATGCGTCCCAGTCGAACTCCTCAGGAGCCACTGAAGCATTGAGCGGTGCTTTCCTGGTTTCTTCTTTTGCAGGAGTCTCGACCACCGGGGTCTCCTGAGCCTCTACTGCTGTCTTGTTTTCTTCCATAATGATAAATTAAGATAAAAAACTAGTTGTTTGACATTATTTTTTGAGCCTTTGCGGCACGGCACAATGCACCCTGCCGCAAAAATGCGTGCAAAGTTACTCAAAAATATCTGACTTCCAAAGGAATCAGAGCATTTTTCTTCTCTTGAAGAAGAACAGGATCAGTCCGAGGGAGCCGACCATGATGGAGATGATGATGAGCCAGGCCCATCTGTTCCCCGCGAGAGGCAGGGTGACGTTCATTCCGTAGAAGCTGGCCACGAGGGTAGGAGGCATCAGGAGCAGGGAGATAAGGGTGAATATCTTCATTATCTTGTTCTGTTCCAGATTGATGAGGCCGACTACGGTGTCCTGGAGATACTCCAGTCTCTCGAAACTGAAATTGGAATGGTTGATGAGCGAGGAGATATCCTGCAGGAGCACATTGAACCTCAGTTCGAGCTCCACCGGATATTTGTCACTCTTCATCATGTTGGAGATGAGACGCTGCTTGTCAACGATGTTCTCGCGCACGAGCATCGTATTGTCCTGCAGCTGGTTGATGTCGAGGAGGAAATCCTCGTTGATGTCTTCCTGCTGGTTGATGCGCCTGCTGTACTGGGCAATTTCCTTGGACATGAGCTCTATCATGTCGGCATCGAGGTCGACACGCTGGTCCATGATGCTGACGAACACCCAGTAGCCGTTCGGGAAGAGCCTCGGAAGAGCCATGAGCTTGCGCTGAAGGTCGGTGAAACTCCTGAGGGGAACGTCCCTGAGGGTGGCCAGGACATTGCCTACCAATGTGAAGGAGACCGCCTCCATCACATATTCCTCAGGTCCCGGAATGAGGAAGTTCGTGTTCGCGAAGATTGCGCTGTCAGTCTCCGAGAAACGTGATGAACTCTCGATTTCCTCCGCCTGCGCTCTGCTCTGGATTTCGGTATTGAGGAATCTTTCGACCGCCCTCTTCTCGTCCCCGTCGGGAGAAAAAAGGTCAATCCATATTACGTCATCCTGTTTCAAAACATTGAAATCCGCCGCCGACTGTGAGAGCAGTATCTTTCCGTTAGATCTGTAGAAAATTGCGATCATACCATATCTCAGGTTTGTCCGGACCGTGGTCGGGAGGTTAAACATCTGAACACGCAGGCCTTTCCCCGAAAAGCAAGCTTGCAAAATTATCAAAATTTCCGGAAAGATGAAAGAAAAAGAGGCTATATTTGCACACGTATATTGAAAATGGACAAATGACAGACAGACAATCCTTGAGAAGCAGCGGCCTGATTGCCCTCAGCCCACTTTTGGTATTCCTCGGCATCTACCTTGTATCTTCCATCATCGCGAAGGATTTCTACAGGGTGCCGACCGCATCGGCTTTCCTTATTGCATCCATATATGCTCTGATAATCAGCAAAAAAGCCCCGATAGAGGAGAAAATCGCAATCTTTTCCTCGGGAGCCGGGCACAAGAACGTGCTGCTGATGCTGTGGATATTCATCCTGGCAGGAGCATTCGCCGAGACGGCCCGCCAGATAGGAGCCATTGATGCCACCGTGGCGGTGACACTTGCAGTCCTGCCTGCAAAAATGCTCTATGCCGGGCTTTTCCTCGCTGCCTGCTTCATCTCCATGGCCGTCGGGACCAGTGTCGGCACCATAGTAGCCCTCGTACCGGTGGCGGCGGGAATTGCTGCCGAATCAGGGGTCAGCACGGGATTCATCACTGCAATCGTGGCCGGAGGAGCATTCTTCGGGGACAATCTGTCGTTCATCTCCGATACCACCATCGCTGCAACCAAGACCCAGGGATGTTCCATGTCCGACAAGTTCAAGGTCAATCTCAGAATCACCGCCCCTGCAGCCGTCATGGTCACGGCCGTCTATCTCATCCTCGGGCATTCCGCCGCCATAGCCCCGACTGGTGACACGGTCGACTGGGTCAAGCTCGTACCTTATATCGCTGTCATTGGCCTTGCAGTTTCCGGAGTCAATGTAACTGCAGTGCTCGCCCTCGGCATCGGCATCAACGCGGTCATCGGGTTCAGCACCGGCTCCCTCAACTGGATAGGATGGCTTGAGAGCATCGGAAAAGGCATCGCCGGAATGGGAGACCTGATAATAGTGACGATGCTGTCCGGAGGAATGCTTGAAATAATAAGGCACAATGGCGGCATTGACTTCTTGGTCAGGACCCTCACAAGGCGCATCAGAGGCAAGAGGGGCGCGGAAATGAGCATAGCAGCCCTCGTGAGCATGGCCAATGTCTGCACTGCAAACAATACGATTGCAATTCTTACAACGGGCCGAATCGCCAGGGACATAACGGAAAAATTCGGGCTCGATCCGCGCAAGACGGCAAGCATTCTGGATACGTTCTCCTGCATGATACAGGGAATTCTGCCTTACGGGGCGCAGATGCTCATGGCATCGGGTCTCGCCGGGATTTCCGCAATAGGAATAATACGTTATCTGTATTATCCTTTCACAATGGGTATCGTAGCCTTTGCGGCCATTCTCCTGAGATTCCCGAAAAAATACAGTTAACAGAAAGAATTCCAGGAGTGGGACCTGCGGAAAACCATGGACGCCCGTGGCCTTGTGAACGGCGAGGGGCCCACGAAGTGGGAGGGATTTAGTTTTCCGCAGGTCCCCCTCCTGGACTCTCACGACGCAAAAGGAGGGATGGCTTTTCTGCCACCCCTCCTCTATTATGTCCTGATAATCAGGATACTACCAGTTAGGATTCTGTGATAGCTTGTCGTTCAGAGTCCTCTGGCTCTCAGGAATCGGATAGAAATAGTATTTCTTGTCGTATGACCTGATACCCCTGTTGCCGGTATAGATATAGCCGTTCTGTACAGGAGTCTTGTCAGTGTCAATGCCAGCAATATCAGATACATTGGCTCCGTAAAGGATGTCCGGATTCGTATTGCCGTCGAGCTTGTCAAGCTGATGCCACCTGTGCAGATCCCAGAAGCGGAAATTGTTGTCGTACATGAGTTCGACCCTTCTCTCGCGGCGGATTTCCCAGATCAGGTTGCTTACGCCCATGTCATTTGCAGGGTCAGCTGCAGGAGAGGCCTCCATGGCAGGCATGCCCACACGTGCACGGAGCTTGTTCACGGAAGCATCGAGTTCTGTCTTCGTGCAGTTGCCAAGTTCCGCACATGCCTCTGCATAGTTCAGATAAATAACTGAAAGCCAATAGATAGGAGCATCGGTGTAGTTCTTGGCCACATCCCTGTATCCGTTAGCGAGCTCTGGCGTGTCATATTTGCGGACAAGATATCCGGTAGTGGAAGTCATATAATGCCCGTCGACAGGAAGTTTCAGCCCGCCGTTGCCGTCGTCAAAGCTTCTCTTGTAGCCGTCATTGGCAGTATAACCGAGATACTCGTCGAATGACATGCCCAGACGTGGGTCCCTTACTGACATAGGGCCTGCAACTGAGATGACATCAAGGACTTTATCAGCACCCGTAGCTGCATCAGTGACAGTGAGCGTAGTCTTCACAGCCTTGTCGGACTTGTCGAGAGTCGTGGTTGCAAGAGGCTTTCCGTCACGGAAGAGATACGAGTCAAATGCGTCCTTGGTAAGTCCGTGCTGCTCAGTGGAAGTACAGGTGTAGTCCACGAGAGAGTGATGCATGATGTCCTTCACATAGTGCTTGTAGAGAATCATTTCCGGATTCGACTTGAGGTCGATGGAATTGTAGTTGCTTACATAATCGTCTGCAAGCGAGAAGGATCCCTCGTCCATGATGGCCTGGGATGCAGTCTTGCACTCATTGAGGAACGCCTTTGCCCTATCTATGTCTGCAGCCTTTTGTCCGTCGGCTGAAGAGCGGTATTTGCAATAAGTTCCCTCATAAAGACAGATCTCTGACTTGATGGCATTTGCAAGATTCTTGCTCCACGAAGTCTTGGAAGAGCTCTTGCGGATACCTGCCACTGCGTCATTCAGGTCCTGGAGAACGAAATCCATCACTGCGTCACGGTCATCGCGCTCGCCGAAGAGAATTGGGTCGGTTGTCTTGAGCTCTGCAGCAATGATAGGCACGTCACCGAACTGGCGGACAAGCCAGTAATACTGGAGGGCGCGCATGAGCTTTGCTACTCCGATCCAGTGAGCCTTGGTCTCGTCATCGAGAACTGACATTCCCTCAACGCGGGCGATAAGTACATTGGACCTGCGGATCTCGGCATAGCCGTTGATCCAGTTGCCGTTGTATGAAAGGAGGTCGGCGTAATTCCAGTCCCTGAAACCATTGGCGGCCTGGTTGTCATTCAGCGTAGGGAAATAGAATGAACCGCCGTATCCGTCAAACTGGTTGTAGAATGTGTTGGCGTATGCCTCGACATTGCCCTCACTGCTCCAGAAGTTGGCGTCAGCAAAGGAATCCAGCGGGTCTTTGTTCAGGATTTTGTCGCATGACGCAAATGTCATGGCTGCCGCGATTCCTGATGTAATATAGATAATTAATTTTTTCATAATCGTCTCTGTTTTATTGAATTGTCCCTTATCACAATGTCACCTGGATACCGAAGGAGATAGTGCGGTACATAGGGTCGATACGTCCGAAAACACCGTTGTAGAAGTTTCCGTCACCCGCATTGATTTCCGGGTCGAAGTAACCGTTGGTATTGTCAATCAGCTCGAAGAGGTTCTCTCCGCTGAAGTAGATACGGACTTTCTCGAGGTAAATCTTCCTGGTCAGATGCTGAGGAAGAGTATAACCTACAGTGAGATTCTTCAGGCGCAGATATGCCATATGGGAAATCCACTTGGACTGAGGATAGAAGTTCTTGTCGCCCCTGTCGATTCCAGTGACCTTGCCTGTTCCGTTGTTTCCTGCCCAAAGTCTCGGATATTCGGCATCAGGATTGGTAACGGTCCATTTTCCTGTGTTGGAGTCGAATGTACCTGTCCAGTAGTCCATCTGGTTCGCATAGATGGCGTCTGCACCACGATAATAAGGAATCACGAATGAGGACTGGGTCCAGATGTCGCGTTTGCCCACTCCCTGGAAGAAGAGGTCGAGGTCAATGCCCTTCCAGCTTGCTCCGAGACGGAAGCTGTACTGGTAACGAGGCTGCGAGTTACCGATGACCTTGAGGTCGCCGTGATCATTGGCAGTGCCCTTTCCGCCGGTGATGAATCCGTCACCGTCGAGGTCCTTGTATTTGGTGTCGCCAGGGCCGTAAACGAATGAGCCGGTCTGGAGGCCTGTCTGGTCTGCCACGCCCTGGACATAGCCCGTAGGCTTGCCGTTGGCGTCGAATCCAGTGAAGTCATCAGGTGTGAAGAGACGGTCTGTCTCGAATCCCCAGATGTCTCCATAGGTCATGCCCTCGTAAGTGGAGTTCAGGAGTTTGGTATCATTATCCCACTTGGTGACCTTGGTCTTGAAGTCGCCGATGGAAGCGCTTGCATATACTGCCCAGTCTCCGAAGATGTGGTTCCAGTCAATCTGGAGTTCCCATCCGCGTGTCCTGAGGGTACCGTTGTTGGTATAAGGAGCTGAAGCACCGAGGACTGCCGGGAGAGATGCAGCAGGAGCAAGCATGTCGAGGGTGGTACGCTGGTACCAGTCTGCGGTCACTTTCAGGTCATTGTTGAGGAATGCGAGGTCGGCACCGATGTCGAGGGTCTGGATTCTCTCCCAGGAGAGGTCGGAGGACACGAGTGAAGGTGAATTGTACTGTGACACCTTCTGGGTTCCGTCGCCTACCCAATATACATAACCAGTAGAAGAATTGTCATTCCTCTTGCTGATGGTGGAGAGGAACATGTTGTTTCCGATGGCCTCGTTTCCGATTTCACCGAAGGAAGCGCGGATCTTGGCGTCGCTGAATACCGGCTTGAGGTTCTGGAACCATTTCTGGTTGGAAATGTGCCATCCGGCAGATGCTGACGGGAAGAATGCCCAGTGGGAATCTGCTGGGAATCTTGAAGAACCGTCATAACGGCCGTTGAGCTCGATGAGCCAGATTCCGTTATAGTCGTAGTTGATACGTCCGAACCAGCCGGCAGTTCCCCAATGTGAGTGCGAACCAGTAGCGGTCATGTCGCCGGTAGCAAGGCTGAACTCAGGAAGATTCGGGTCGAGGAGGTTCATCCTGGTGCCTGTGTAGCCCCTGAACTCACCTTCTTCGGCATTGGCACCAATCATCACGTGGAGATTGTGCTTCTTCGCGAATGTCCTGGTGAAGTCAACATAAACGTTGAGTGCGTAAGAGATGTCCCTCGAAGAATATTCGCCCTTCCTCGTGGTGGTGCTGATGTAACCCGGATTCGAAACTGAACCCCAGCTGTTGTAGCCGTAAACAGGCTCTTGGTTCCAGTTGTTGTCAAGGTCATATACATTGTATGTATAGTCGGCGTTCACTGTGAGGCCGTCGATGATCTTGATCTTGGTGAATCCGCTGACACGCATGAAGTTGTAGATGTATTCATCGGAACCTGCCTGCTTCTGGTATGAAATCGGGCGGAAATCAAGTCCGTTGTATGTACCGTAAGGTCCGAACATCGAACCCCAGCGCCAGATGTACTGGTAAGATCCCTGTCCGCGGCTATAAACGGTATTGTAGTTCTTCTTGTCGTAGTTGAAACGGAGTCCGAGCTGCAGCCAATCAGTAGGGTTGGTGGTGACGTTGGATGTCACGTTCCATTTCTTCTGGGAGTCAGGGGTGAATGTCATGGTACCCTCTTCCTTGTTGTAACCGAAGGAGAGATAGTACGATGTCCTGCCGGAAGTTCCCTGGACTGAGAAGTTGTGGGTCTGCTGAGGAGTCCAGTTCTTGAACATGATGCCGGCCACGTCCCAGTCTGCATAGTAGAGACCCTGTCCTGTGGAAGTGATGTCGAAGTCATCTCCGAGGACCATTTCGCGATAGCCTGCAGGGCCGCCGTGTTTCTGCTGCCAAGCCCTTGCCTTTGCGAGGTATTCGTCATCGAACAGGATACCGAAGAGCTCAGGAGTGGCACCGATCCTGGCATTGACCTCCTGGAATGCAATGGTCTGTGAAGGCACGTCCGAATACTTAGGAAGCACTGTAGGTTTCTCCCATGCAAAATTGTTGCTGTAGCTTACGGAAACGCGGTCAGCGGTGGTTGCTGACTTGGTGGTGATGAGAATCACACCGAAAGCTGCACGGGTTCCGTAGATGGAAGTCGAAGCTGCATCCTTGAGAACGGAGATGTTGGCAATGTCGTTAGGATTCAGATATGAGATGTCATCCATTGCGACTCCGTCGACGATGATGAGAGGGTTGGATGTAGCGCCGTTGCTGAGGGTTCCGACACCACGGATGGTGATGGACGGGCTGGCACCTACGGCACCGCTCGAGTTGAGGACGGTAAGGCCCGGAACAGATCCCTGGAGAGCCTTGCCCACATCAGCCATCGGCCTGTTCTCGAGAGTCTTGCCCACATCGACAGTGGAGACGGCTCCGGTGAGGTTAGCCTTCTTCTGAGTACCGTAACCCACGATGACAACTTCATCGAGGAACTCGTTGTCCACATTCAATGTGACATTCATATTGGATGAGGCGGCGAGTGTTACAGTCTGATATCCGATGCAGGAGAATTCAATCTTCGCTCCCTTGCGGACTTCGAGGGTGAATTTTCCGTCAAGGTCGGTATTGACACCGTTTGTAGTTCCGGTCTCAATGACGCTGGCACCGGGAACTGGGACGCCGGCAGCATCCACTACCTTTCCGGTTATAAGCTGTACATTGGACTGGGAAATTGGAGAAGCTCCCGGGTCAGGGGTTGCCGATTCCGACCCCGAAGCGAAAAGAACAGTCCCCGGCAGAGGAGCCAGGGCAAGCAGCGCAGCAAGGCATATACTCTTGATTGCCTTGCCATTCGTACTTTTCATTAACATAGGTTGTGCTGCTCTCGAAAAAGTAGACACGGGAAGGTAGAAAAAGATTGAATGTTGTAC
>JBJEBJ010000069.1:0-8578 GCA_051869955.1 Candidatus Cryptobacteroides sp. | reverse complement strand
CCTGCAGGAAACGGTATTTAGTCAGATTGTCCACCGTACAAGGGTCAGGATCCTCACCTGCAAAATTTCTTGCACGCACAGAATTAATAAGATCACAGGCTTCCTGTTTCTTGCCGGACCGGTATTTGCACTCAGCCATCATATATAAAACCTCGGCATAACGCATAATCACATAATCCGGATTGAATTTAAGCGTCCTGTCAGCGAGATTAGGCACAGGTCTCTTCACAAATCTTACTCCTGAATTCTCTTCCCCAGTCGTTATGTTTGACGGGAGTTCAGAAACTGAATTGTAATCTGTTCCGACTTTCTTGAAATGCGCTACCTGGTCTACGAAGGTTATCACTTCACCCATATATTCCCTGGAACCTTTGCACGCAACTGTCCTTCCGTCGGAAGTAACTCTTTCCTGCCTTCCAAACAGGAACATCCCCTCGTACTCCTTGTTGCCTTTGTAGATATATCCTTTCTTCCTGAGGTCCAAATCATTGAATCTGGAGAACGGACGACCTATATTGAAATCGTACTGAGTTCCGTCAGGGGCAAGAGAAGGCTGCAGATGCGCGCCGTTCGTTCCTCCGGAGCCATCAATGTCATAATATGACGCAGCTCCGAAATGATTGAATCTTTCATAATCCCAGCCAACCGGGTTCTTCACATATTCAGACGCACACAGCCATATACTTTCACAAGACTTGTCATTATCAAACCCGAATGGTGCATTCCATGTTTTTTCAAGTTCGTAGTAGCCGTACTTACCATCCATCAGATCCTGGCATACTTTCTCGCAATCGGAAAAACGGTCAACACCGATATAGACCTGGGCATTGAAATACAGACGAGCCAGACATGTGGCTGCAATGCCCTGGTCCACCCATCCTGTCCGGGCATCTCCTTTCTTTATCTTCGGCAGTGGAGATGACTCTGACACTGCGGAAAGAAGAATAGATTCAATGTAGTCGAACGTCTCCTTTGCAGTCGAACGAGGGACCTCGACAGTCGTGAACTCCTTATATATCGGCATGCCTCCAAAGTAATCCAACGCCCTGAGATATGAGTATGCGACAAGAGTCCTGAGCTGCATTATATGGCTGCGACGGTCTTCTTCAGTCAGGCCGAGCGACACATAATTCACATCTGACAACTCGCTAATCATCGCCAGAGCATATGATATGCCTTCTCCCATCTGGAAATATGTCGTATAGATGACATCATGGTCCGGGTCCCAAGTATGCCAATGAAGATGCCTGTAACGGCCACCGCTCTCATAGTCCGTTCCTTTCTGTGTCACACAGAATTCATCGGTCACAACCTCCTGCAGCATCCATGGATAGAACTCGTGAGTTCCCCTCCATTTCGTATATGGGCGGGCAAGGGCTGCATAAACATTCTCCTTTGTTTTGAAATATACATTCTGAGAAATTTCCGAATAATAGATTTCGTCAAGATTTGTACATCCTCCAAAAAAGACAAGTACAGCTGCCGCAATAATTATTCTATATATTTGTTTCATATTCAATAGCTTTTTAGAAAACCACCTTTATGCCAAAGGTATAGCGTCGTGTCTCTGGATACAGGGTAAACCACTCATAACCAGGATCAAGACCATTGATGTTGACCTCCGGATTAAGACCGGAATATCCGGTCAGACAGGCGACATTCCTGATAGTTGCATAAAGTTCAATCTTGTCAATGAACCTTTGCCATCTCTTCATATTCAAAGAATAACCAAGGCTGATGGCATCAATTTTCAGGAACGAGCCATCCTCAAGCCAATAATCCGTAAGCACCTTGTCCTGCTTGATATTACGGTTTTCAATAAAAGCAGACCTGAGGACATTCTGACCTGATACAGATGACAGTCCGTAATACATGTTGATTGTATTGAACACGTCATAATTGAGCCAGCTTCTTAAAGCCACGTTCAAATATAGATCCTTGTACCTGAATGTATTATCCCAGGAAACTATGAGAGATGGAATAGCATTGCCGATATAGCGTTTGTCCTCATAAGTCTTGTTGTCAGCAAGAATCACATCGCCGTCCTTGTTGTATATGAGCCATTTGCCGTCTTCGGTGAAACCTGCGCTCTTCCATAGATAGTATTGGCCGATCTTCGTCCCGTTCTCAAGTCGTCCGCCAGACCCCGGTGCTCCAGGGGCCGGGAATGATACGCGGTCCTGATAAGTATGGTTTCCCCAGAGCGAAGTTACTTGGGACTGGTTGTTGGAGAACCGCATTGCCGTGCTCCATTCGAAACCGCCTTTCCTGACCGGGATACCTCCTATCTCAAATTCCCATCCCCAGTTTTCGAGATTTCCATAATTCATCACGGTGTTGTCATACAATGCCGGAGGAGTTGAGACTGTTATGTTGTAGATCATCCCGCTGACCCATCTGTGATACCAGTCAAATTTACCATTCAGCCTGCCGCCGAAGAATGAATAGTCCACTCCGACATTCAACTCCGACTTTTCTTCCCAATGCAAGTCATAATTCACATTGTTTCCCGGGCCATAAGACATGATCCAGTCCCCGTTCATTGGCCATAACGACCCTGAGGCATATCTGAACGCAGTTTGCCCGGAACTGAAACCGTTGTTTCCGGTGACACCATAGCCGACCCTTACTTTCAAGTCATCCAGCACCGGAGAAAGAGCTTTCATCCAACGTTCGCTTGAAATGCGCCATCCGCCTGAAACAGCCCAGAAATCACCCCATCTATGATCCTTTCCGAACTTGGATGAACCTTCATGCCTTATGCTTGCGCTGAGCATGTATCTGGATTTCCAATTGTAGTTCACCCTTCCGAAGAATGAAATCAATCTGGTACGCGGATATTTGTGGGAATACACATATGCTTTTCCGTCCTTCAGCCAGGAACCAGCCTGCATGTCCCACGCGCCAGTTCCATCTACAGGGAAATCATAATTGGTCTGGGAGAAACTCTCGCTGTTGGTTTCCCAAAAACTATAGCCGACGACAGCATTGATTGTATGGTCACCGAATGATCTGTCAAAGTTTATCGTAGGTTCGATTGACATGTCTACAGTCTTGTTGAACTCATGATAGGCTTCGCCATTTCTGGCATTGTCTATACTGCTCTTATGCAATGATGAGACATACCTGGTAGCCTGCATCTGCCTGTGCTGCCATCCCATGGACACCTGGCCGGACAATCCATAAGGCAGATTGAGTTTGAGATTGGCATCCGCAAGAATCCAGATATCTGCCTTGTCATTCTGCCTCAACATAATGTCTGCCAGAGGATTGTAGTAATCACTTCCTCCGGTTATGACATTGTATCCAGACTCATTTTCCGAGTCGTATATAGGCTCCGTAGGATTCATCTTCATAGCCATATTGAAATTGCTTGTAGAAGCTCTTACATCACGGTTGGCCTGCCTGTACTCGGAATGTACATCAACTTCAAGAATATCATCCAGCAATTTGAATGAACCGTTTATCCTCCCGGAATAATCCTTCCTTGCATCTCCTATTGCTATACCCTTCTGGTCAGATGCCGTGAATGTAGCATATATTTTCGCATTATGACCGCCACCGGTCAGGTTCACTATATGTTTATGTGAAAATGCCCACTCATTGAGCAATGCACCATACCAGTCATTGTCCTCGCCATAGTCGCTACCCATGCCGAATCTGAGGAAATCCTTGGCACTGAGCAGTTCCGGTCTTTTGGATGTTTGCTCAGTTGACAATTCCGCCGTATATGAAAGCTTCAACGGCCCTTCATTGGCTTTTTTGGTCGTGATGAGAATCACTCCTCCTGCAGCTCTCGTTCCATATATGGCACCGGCAGAACCATCCTTAAGCACATCAATAGAAAGTACATCTTCAAAATTGATACTTCTGATATCTGCACCCGGCATGCCGTCGACGACGACAAGAGGTGAAGCTGATGCATTGATGGATGCCACACCTCGCAACTGGAAACTTGAGGTCGTGTTAGGTGAGGATGTCTCATTGATGGTCATACCGGAAATCTTTCCTTTCAATGCAGTAGCTATCGTAGAACCGCCCTGCCCTACAATCAGGTCCTTGGAAGAAATCGATGTTATGGATGAAGTCACCTGCTTTTTCTCAAGTGTACCATAACCGATGACAACTACTTCGTCCAGAATATTCTGGTCCATGCTGAGGAAGAGTTCGAGGCCGGAGGTGCGGGAGCCGAGAGGGATGGCGGATTCTTTGTAGCCGAGCATGGAGACCTTGAGGATGTCCCCTTCCCTGCCTCGGATGGAGAATGAGCCGTCGGAAGCTGTGACGGTATTGACCTGGCCATTGCCTATCATCACCACGGCACCGGCCACAGGGCCTGCGTCATCGGTGACAATTCCGGAATACTGCCGGTAGATGCCGTCCTGGGGCGCTTCCGCCTTGACGATAAGAATCAGTTTTCCCTGGTAAGTGGCCTTGGTTCCGGTCCCCTCGAGAATTGCTGACATTGCTTCAGTGAGTTTTTTACGCGGTGGCAGCGAGACCACGCGGCTCACGTCAAGCAGGTCTTCGTTGTATGCGATGGATAATCCGCTCTGTTTCTCGACCACCCCGAATGCCTCGGAGATTTTCATCCTCTCCTCCGGGAATGAGATGGTCTGATTCTGTGCGGAAATGTTCCATGAAAGAACGGTTCCCATCAGCATACAGATGAATGCTGAGAATCTTTTCATTGTAGAAATGTTATAAGTTGGTGATTAGTAAGAAATAGATTATTTCAGATATACGTTGTTCCCCGATACGGTGTACTTCATGCCGGGAACGAGACGGCAGATCGCCGTTAGCTGCTCGTCAAGAGTCTCTCCGTGCAGGAACTTGGCTGTGATCACGGCATTGTCATAGCGGCCCGATGTCACGTAGATATTGACATTGAACCGGCGGCCGATGATGCGTGCCACACTGTGGATGTCCTGGGAATGGAACGAGATGTTGCCGCTCTCCCATCCGGTGTACTCGGGAGCATATACGGATGTCACCGTACATGAGCCGTCCGACCTGAGATAACGGAAATTCTGGTCCGGTTCCAGTTCCACGGGCCATGCCCCGTCACGTACTGCGGAAACTTGCACGGCTCCCCTGCACAGGGTCACGTCCACGGCATCCTCGTCCGGATATGCCGACACATTGAACCTCGTGCCATGGACCTTCACCTTCACGTCAGCCGTGCTGACGATGAAAGGATGTTCCGTGGACGCAGTCACGTCGAAAACGGCCTCTCCGCTGAGATATACGGAACGTACATCTGCGAAAGTCTCAGGATAGATCAGTACGCTTCCCGCGTTCAATGTCACCCTGGACTGGTCAGGGAGTACAAGCTCGCGGATCTCTCCTTTCCTTGCCACGACCTCAACGTCCGGAACGACAATCTGGGGGATTGCACCGTTCAGGGACTTGTGGACATAGAGCATGGAAAGGGACGGTACGAGGATGAAAGCCACTGCCGCAGCAATGCCTGCAGCAACTCGCCTGAAGAGTCGTCTGCGGGCGGCGGTCTCGGACCTCATGCCGAATGATTCCTCCATTTTTTTCGCCTTGGAGAGAACCTCTGTGAAAGACTTCTCCGTCTCGGCTCTGTCCTCAGAGGAGATATCAAGTCTGTCCCAGAAATCAGGTTCGTTCAATGCCATAATTATGAGTTTTTACTTCTATGACGAAAAAAACGGGAGCAACCCCCAAAATTATTTCACCAAATTTATAACTAATATTGAAAGTATCGATACAATGTTGCGCAATTGCCTGAGAGCCAATGTAATCTGGTTTTCCACCGTCTTGGGCGATATATTCAGCCTCTCGGCTATCTCCGCATTGGAGAGGCCCTCGACTCTCGACATTATGAATATTCTCCGGCGCTTCGGAGGCATTTCACCCACGCTTTTGGAAATGCGGTATTGCGTCTCATGGGCGATGTACTGCCGGTCGGGCGGGCCTGATGAAATGTCATCATACTCTTCAGGGACAGGAATCGTCACGCCCCTTGACCTGGTATAATCAATGGCGGCATTCCGGCTCATACGGTATAGATAAGCCCCGAAAGAATGTATTTCAGGCAGCATCGAGCGCATGAGCCAGATACGTATGAAGATGTTCTGTGCCAGGTCCCTGACATCCTCACGGTCGGCTATCATGCGGGAGAGGAAGACCATGGTTCTCGGATAATAATAATTGAAAATCCTGTGGAAGGCGTTCTCGTCACCTTCCGCAAGTCTCTTCAGCAGGTCTTTCTCATTGTCCATCATAAGCGCACCAAAGATAAGGATTAATTCCGGAAATGCACAGGAATCCGGAAATATTTCACCCTATCTCGAAGGAGTCCCCGTCGTTTGCGGCGTAGGACTCAGGGAAAATGGTGCGGCATTCGGCCTGATAGAGGGATGCGTCGCGGCAGCGGGAGGAATAATGGCCTGTGACAAGTTTGCCGGCACCGGCCTCGAGGGCGCACCGGGCTGCCTGCAAGGTGGTGGAATGGTAACGGAGACGGGCCTGGTCTTCGCGTTCTGCCAGATAAGTGGTCTCATGGTAGAGCACGTCCACACCTTTCACCCAGCTGGCCAGTTCCGGGAACGGGGCGGTGTCGCTGCAATAAGCATAGCTACGCGGCTTGTACGGGAGGTATGCGACGTCCCCGTTGCGTATCAGAAGGGGCTCGTCAGTCCCCGAGCGGCGGATGAATCCGTTCATGAAAGATGCTCCGTCGTCGATCCCGGCAGGCCTTAGAATGTCTTCCCCACGCTTCAGGGCACCGATTTCCGACAATGTGAAATCGTATTTCTCCACGGCCTCCTTCCTGACATTCAGCTGGGGAGTTTTCTCCCTGAACATATAGCCGTAGGTCTCGATCTTGTGGTTCAAAGGGAAGGCGATGACCTGGAATCCCTTGGTCTCGTATATCACTTCCGGAACCTTGAGCGACAGAGGATGGAAATCCACTCCGACACCCGCTCCCTTTCCGTAATAAGACATGAACGACTTCAGCAGCGGAGCGAGGTTGGAAGGGCCGTAAATCACTACCGGGGTGGGCTTGGCGGTAAGGCCGATGGTGGAAAGAAGCGGGAAAAGCCCGAACAGATGGTCACCGTGGATATGCGATATGAATATCGTATCGAGCTTCGCTATCGGCACACGGTAGCGCAGCATCTGTCTCTGGATTCCTTCACCGCAGTCTATCAAAAACAAGCGCCCATGTACGTCAAGTACGTGAGCGCTCTGAAATCTGTCAAGGACGGGCATGGCCGAAGCCGTGCCCATTATCCTTAGTGAGAAATTATTCACCTTTCTCAAGTTTATCCTTGAGAGCTGCAAGCTCGGAGATATCACCGAGAGTGGTCTTCTCGATAGTCGAGTTGATCTTCTTGACAGCCTTCTTGGTATTGTCAATCTCAGCAGCTGCTTTCTCTGCCTTGATGTCGGCATATGTCTTGAGGTGTGAGAGGAAGAGCTTCCTGGTGCTCCTTCTGAGCTCGGTAACAACGAACGGAAGTTTCTCACCCTCAACGGCCTGCTTGCCGTCCTCCCTTACGAGATCCTTCTTGAATGCGAAGCCCTCGGTGCCGTCCTCAAGAGTAACGTTTGCGCCCTTGTCGGTAGCTGCGCCTACGGTTCCCTCAACGGTGGTGCCTACAGGATACTTGCTCTCAAGCTCGTTCCATGGGTTAGGGAGGAGCTGCTTGTGGCCGAGGCTGAGCTTGTGGTTGGCCTCGTCGAAGTCAAGGATGACAACGTCGATGGCGTCAGCCACCTGAACCATCTCTGACGGATGCTTGATCTTGTCCCATGAGAGGTCGCTGATGTGAACGAGACCCTCGATGCCGTCCTCAAGCTCTGCGAATACACCGAAGTTGGTGATATTGCGAACGACAGCCTTGTGCTGTGAGCCTACAGGATATTTCTCGCGGATGTTCTCCCAAGGGTTTACAGTGAGCTGCTTCAGGCCGAGGGACATCTTCCTGTTCTCCCTGTCGAGAGAAAGAATCTGGGCCTCTACCTCGTCGCCTACCTTCAGGAAATCCTGGGCAATGCGGAGCCTTGGAGACCATGACATCTCTGAAACGTGGATAAGTCCTTCAACACCCGGCTTGATCTCCACGAATGCGCCGTAGTCAGCGATGAGGACTACCTTTCCGGTAACCTTGTCACCTACCTTGATGTCCGGATCAAGGCTGTCCCAAGGATGTGCGGTGAGCTGCTTCAGGCCGAGAGCAATTCTCTTCTGCTGCTCGTTGAAGTCAAGCACAACGACCTTGATCTTCTCCTCAAGCTTGACAACTTCCTCAGGGTTGTTGACGCGGCCCCATGAGAGGTCTGTGATGTGGATGAGACCGTCCACACCGCCGAGGTCAACAAATACACCGTAGTTGGTGATATTCTTGACGGTTCCCTCGAGCACCTGGCCTTTCTCGAGCTTGCCGATGATTTCGCTCTTCTGCTTCTCGAGCTCTGCCTCGAGGAGAGCCTTGTGGGAAACAACCACGTTGCGGAACTCCTGGTTGATCTTGACAATCTTGAAGTCCATTGTCTGGTCAACATACTGGTCGTAGTCCTTGATAGGCCTGATGTCGATCTG
>JBJEBJ010000068.1:0-40490 GCA_051869955.1 Candidatus Cryptobacteroides sp. | reverse complement strand
TGTTAAACGCCTATTTATAGGCACATTATAACGAATTTATTTACGTATGAAAAAACTGAATTTTATACTTGTGGTCATGATGATTCTGGCTGCATGTTCCAAACATGTTGATGGCGGTTATACGTCAGCAGGGATATATGTCCTTGAGGATGGAGAATTGGTGAGAGACCATGACGACCCTACAAAGCCATTGATATATACATTAGAGATTTCAAAAGAGGCACAGACAGTGGAACTCAGGGTCGTGGCTCCCAAGTATGAGTCTGCTTTAAAATTCTGGTGGTACCCGAACGAGGGGACCTGGTATAAGTATGAAATTGACAATGATGAGGAACTTGCCGCGCAATTAGGATACCCTGTCTCTATAGTCCGTATTTCAGTGTCTGAGAACGATACTTATGATGACCGGTCTATATATGTGACGGCCCTTGTGGATATCACCCAAAGTGCACAGATAGAAGTGCTTCAACAAGCTGAACAGTAAGATGATAAGAGGATTCAGAAAAACAGCTTTGCTATGCTTGTGCCTGGCCGCGGTTTCCTGCACCTTCACGAAGCCCTTCCCGGACCTCGGCGAAGGGAATATCCTTTATGTTGAAGGGTATATCGAAGCTGGAGATACCGCCTCGTTCACCGTGAAGAAGATGTATCCGATCCTGCCGGATTCCCATACTTTCAATTACGAGGAAACCCCGTTCGATGCTGATATACGTGTGTCGAGAAACGGAGAACCGGAGGAAATACAGAGAAAACTGAAAGAAGACGGAGGCTTTTACGGTAAATTCATTACCGGAGAACCTTTCAATGACGGGGATGTGCTGGAACTGGAAGTGTCAGTGGACGGATTCCCGGATGCGAGATGCACCACCGTTGTCCCGGTCAGGCCGTCGGTGGAACTCCTGTCATATTCATTCGAAGGCACCAACCGTTTCGACTGCAATATGAAAATTTCCAGGTCCGACGCCACACGGTATTTCGGATTCAGGATTGAGTGCAAATTAGTATATGACGAATATATAAACGATGAATATTCCGGAAAGTATGTGAAACACATATGGGAGAGTCTGTCTGTACCCGGTTTCCTCCATGAATCCAGAAAGTTCGTCATGCCGTATGGAGTCTTCTGGGTCGCTGATATGGGCAAAGATTTCATGAACAAGGAGTTACATTTCTCTGCCACAGGAGATTTCTCCGCCGGGGAAATCCGGCAATACCGCGATGAATCCGGCCGGAAACACGTATTCGAATATGCATTCTCCGAATTCAGGATAACAGTCGCGTCCTTCTCCGACGAAGCCTGGTATACGGCATCCCACTATGAAAGCAGGTTAGGCGGAGACTATATCGACAATATGGGATTCAGCTCGATGAATAACTATACCGACATACAAGGCGGCTGCGGATCTGTATGCACATCTTCAAAGACGAATACGGACTGGATAAAATACAATGAAAAATGAAACGCTTCCTGATATTATCATTATTTTTCCTGTCCGTTCTCTCTCCTGACCTCATTGCGAAAGGCCGGATGAAGGAAAGACAGGACACGATATCACCGTCAATAGTGTACGGCATCAAGGAGAGGACCCTGCTGATGGGGCACAGCTACATCCCCGGGAAACTTTTCCAGGCCCGTGCCGTGATGACCACTCCGGACCTCATCAAGACACTCCAGACTCTTCCGGGCGTGGCCCCCGGAACCGAAATGACCTCAGGCCTCTATGTCCGCGGCGGCACCGGAGCCGACAACCTTTACCTGATGGATAATGTACCTCTCTATCAGTCAGGACATTTCTACGGACTTTATTCCGCCTTCAACACTGACGTCATCAGCCACGTGGACTTCTACAAAGGCCCTTTCCCGGCGAAATACTCCGGCAAAATATCATCAGTCGTGGATGTTTCGCTTGCGGACGGGGATACGACCAGGACCCGGGGAAGCTTCTCGGTGGGAATTACCGAGGGGCGCGTACAGGTGGAGGGTCCTATGAAAAAGAAAGGCAGTTCGTTCAATGTCGCTGCGAGAATAGGCTGGATAGAGGCTCTCCTGCGTCCGGTAATCAACTTGTACACTCTCGACGACTCATATTACGTGAATGACTATACCCGCGACGGAAACTATGCCTTCGGGGATTTCAACGGCAAATTCACCTGGCATCCCACTGCTTCCGACAAGGTGTCGGCAAGTTTCTACGCCGGACATGACATGCTGCTCCTCAAGGAAGTACGCCCGGACAAGAAATCGAGCAACTGGGGCAATGTCCTTGCCTCTGCCGCCTGGACCCATTCCCCTTCGGATGAGTCCGGCTTCGTCCTGACCACTTATGTGTCGGACGGATATTGCGTCCTGTCGGATACGGATCAATATACTAATTCCAAGGAAACGATTACCCACACGGAGACCAACCGGTCCAATCTGACAAATGTCGGCGCCCGCATGGAAGCCTTCCGTAAATTCGGCTGGAACAATCTCGGATTCGGCGGCTCTTTCCACTCCCTGATCTCCCGTCCGTACAGTATAGTCAAAACGAAGAAGAAGCCTGCCGGAGGAAAGGCTGAGGTGACATCGACATATCATGATGACAACCGCTTTTCATTGTCGGCCGATGTGTATTGCGAAGACGAAATGAAACCGGCGGAATGGTTCACCGGCAAGGTCGGTCTCAATCTGAATTTCCATGCAGTGCCACACAAGATATATCCTTTAGTCGAGCCGCGGGTCTCAGCGGCTTTCAGGGCAGGGGATGTGTTCTCGTTCAATCTGGCATATTCCAGAATGAGCCAGGGTGAACATCTCGTTTCTTCCTCCATCATCGACATGCCAGGCAACTACTGGATGCCGGTGACTGCCAAGAGGAAACCTCTCACAAGCGACATCGTGACCGCGGAAATGGCTTTCGGCGGCAGAAGTGCCTGCAAACTCAGCGTGGCAGGCTATTACAAATGGATGCGTGGCATTTATGAATATTTCGGGAGTCCCAGATTCATACCGCCTGTAGATGCCTGGAACAATTCCTTCGAGGAGGGCCGTGGCCGTTCATACGGACTTGAGAGCTATTTCGAGCTTGCGATACCGAGGCTCGACCTCTCCGCTTCATACACCCTGTCGTGGACTGAAAGGTATTTCGAGGCATTCTGGAGAGACTGGTTTCCGGACCGGTTCGACAACCGCCACAAGTTCAATCTGAACCTCGTCTGGCACATGCATGCACTTATAGATTTCTATGCCAACTGGACATACAGGACCGGCAACCGCTTTACCGTCCAGACCCATTATCCGGACTACGGTACCTTCTCCTCCACTGGCCCGAACAATTTCCAGATGCCTGATTACCACAGACTTGACATAGGATTTGATTTCAATGCAGTCACCCTCCGCAAGGGCAGGCACTACTGCGTAGGCCTGGGAGTTTACAACCTCTACGGAAGGAAGAATCCGGTCTATGCGGAAATCACGACCGACGTCTACAACAGGCCCCAGGTCGTCTATACCTCCCTGTATCCGATCATCCCGATGCTCAGATATTCGATGGATTTCTGACAGGTCGGGCGAGGATTTCCTGCCAAATAATTGTTGGATTGATTAAAATTGTGTAAATTTGCAGGCTATGTTGTATAAACGGCGCAGTTTTAATCGTAATCAACAAATAAATAATATGGCAAACACAACCCTTAAAGACCAGGAGAGGCAGCAGCAGGAGATTGTCGCTGAGAAGGTCTCTTCCGTTGAGAAATTTTTCAATGAGAACAAGAAAATCATCTGGGGCGCATTGGGTGCCGCAGTGCTTGTAGGCGTGGCGATTCTCTGCTACCACAAGTTCTATGTGCAGCCTAAGCGTGCCGAAGCCCAGGAGCAGATGTTCCCTGCAGAGGCAAGTTTCCGTGCCCAGAACTACGACATCGCCCTCAACGGTGACGGCAATGTCCTCGGATTCGCCCAGATAGCAGAGGAGTACGGCTCCAAGGCAGGTTCTGCAGTATATTTCTACGCAGGAGTATGCGAGCTCCAGCTCGGCAACTACGAGCAGGCTGTGGCTTATCTTTCCAAGTACAACGGAAAGGATGCCATCCTCAAGGCCAAGGCTCTCGGCGCCAAGGGAGATGCATACGAGGGACTCGAGAAATTCAATGACGCACTTTCCTGCTATGAGAAGGCCGCTGCAGCCGCTGACAACATGTTCGCTGCCGCATATCTTTTCAAGGCCGGCGTGGTTTGCGAGGAACTCGGCGAGCCTCAGAAGGCCCTGGCTTTCTACAAGAAGATCAAGGACCAGTATCCGCAGTCCATGGAAGGCTACGACATCGACAAGTACATCAGCAGGATTGAGAACGCACCTGCATCGAAATAATCAACAGGACGAACTATGGGAAGAGCTTTTGAGTTCAGAAAAGAGAGGAAGATGAAACGTTGGGGCCACATGGCCAAGACGTTCACCAAGATTGGAAAGGAAATCACCATTGCCGTAAAACAGGGAGGCCCTGACGTGGTCGGTAACCCGCGTCTTCGTGCCCTTATCGCCGAGGCAAGGAACGAGAATATGCCTAAGGACAATATCGAGAGGGCCATCAAGAAGGCCACCGACAAGTCCCTCGGCGATTTCAAGGAAGTGACATTCGAAGGATACGGCCCTCACGGCATCGCATTCCTCGTGGAGACAGCCACTGACAACAACACTAGGACCGTGGCCAATGTCCGCAGCTATTTCACCAAATGCGGCGGCTCCCTCGGAACCAGCGGAAGCGTGAGCTTCATGTTCGACCACAAATGCGTTTTCAGGATCAAATATCAGGATGGTCTCGACATCGACGAGTTCCAGCTGGCTCTCTGCGATTTTGATGATGATCCTGAAGTATTCATCGAGGAGCAGGAGGACGAGAACGAGAATATCACCAAGAACGTTGTCATCTACGGAGCATACGAGTCTTACGGCGGCATCCAGAAATACATCGAGGAGAACGGCTTCGAGCTCGTTTCCGGAGGTTTCGAGAGGATTCCTAACGTTGATCTCAAAGATGTCACTCCGGAGCAGAGGGCTACTCTCGACAAACTCACGGACCTTCTCGAGAATGACGACGACGTCACTAATGTCTATTCTACGATGAAGCCGTCAGCCGAATAATTCCGTCGGTTAGACAGCTTGAATACGCAGAATATGCTGGAATTGAAGGATTTCGCAACTCTCAGCCGGAAGGAAACCCCCTTCTGGTATTACGATATGGATTTATTGCGCGCCACAGTCGACAAGGCTGCGGAACTTGCGCGGCGCTATGGCATCGGGCTGCACTATGCGGTCAAGGCCAATGTGGAGCCGCGCATTGTGCAATATATCAGTTCCAAGGGCTTCGGCGCGGACTGTGTCAGCGGAAACGAAGTTCTCTTCGCGGCCGCCAACGGATTCAGTCCGGAGACCATCGTCTTTGCCGGGGTAGGCAAGTCGGACAGGGAGATAAACGCGGCTCTTGATCTCGGAATCGAAGCTTTCAACTGTGAATCCGTGATGGAGATGAACGTCATCGACTCGCTCGCAGCTGCAAAAGGGGTGAAGGCCAATGTCTCCGTACGAATCAATCCGAACATCGACGCACACACCCACCGTTACGTGACGACTGGACTTTACGAGAACAAGTTCGGTATCTCACGGCACGAGTTCGACACGGTCATTGACCTTCTCAAGAATGCAAGAAACCTGAATTTCATCGGTCTGCATTTCCACATAGGATCCCAGATTACGGATGTCAGCGACGTGTATTCGCTTGAGTGCGGGAGAGCTGCCGAGATTGTGGACTATTTCGAATCCAAGGGGCTCAAGGTCGGCAGCATTGACCTCGGTGGCGGACTCGGAGTCGATTATGACGACCCTGACGGCAACCCGGTACCGGATTTCGAGACCTGGTTCTCAACAGTGGACAGATGCCTGAGGCGCAGGCCGGACCAGAAAGTGAGCCTTGAGCCGGGACGTTCGCTCGTGGCCCAGTGCGGCAATCTCGTGACCCGCGTGCTCTTCGTCAAGAACGGGGAGACCAAGGCCTTCCTCATAATGGATGCCGGGATGAATGACCTCATCCGTCCAGCCCTGTACGGGGCTTATCATAAAATTGAGAACCTCACTGCCGCATACGAGGGACGTGAGGACGGAATCCAGCAATATGACGTGGTCGGCCCGGTTTGCGAGTCGAGCGACGTCTGGGGATCTGGAAGAGATCTTCCGTTCAGTGTAAGGGGAGACTTGATGGCCCTGCGTAGCGCGGGTGCATACGGAAGTGTGATGAGCAGCAGGTACAATCTCAGGGACATCGCCCCTGCTGTGTTCTCCGATGAGCTATAGGCCTGTTTGCGCGCCTGGAAGTATTTGAATATAAAAATATAACGATATGTTTGAAAATCTGTCGGAAAGGCTGGAGAGGTCGTTCAAGATTCTCAAAGGCGAAGGAAAGATAACAGAAATCAACGTGGCGGAAACCGTAAAGGACATCCGCCGTGCCCTGCTCGACGCCGACGTCAGCTACAAGGTAGCCAAGGAGTTCTGCGACCGTGTCAAGACCAAGGCCATGGGACAGAACGTCCTCACGGCGGTCAAGCCGCAGCAGATGATGGTCAAGATCGTACACGACGAACTGGCCGAATTCATGGGCAGCGGGGCCCAGGAAATCAATGTGAAAGGCAATCCGGGCATTGTTCTGATTTCAGGTCTCCAGGGTTCCGGTAAGACCACATTCACGGCCAAGCTTGCCAATCTCTGCAAGTCGAAGAAGGGAATGAAAGTCCTCCTCGCAGCCTGCGACGTTTACCGTCCGGCCGCCATCGACCAGTTGAAGGTGATGGGTGAGCAGGCGGGAGTCCCTGTATATACCGAAGAAGGTGTCAAGGACCCGGTCCTCATCGCTCGCAATGCAGTGGCCAAGGCCAAGGCGGAAGGCATTTCCGTGGTGATTGTCGATACCGCAGGACGTCTCGCAGTTGACCAGGAGATGATGGAGGAGATTGCCAACATCAAGAAGGCAGTCAATCCGACAGAAATTCTCTTCGTGGTCGATGCAATGACCGGCCAGGATGCAGTGGAGACAGCCAAGGCGTTCAACGAGACCCTTGATTTCGACGGCGTAGTGCTCACCAAGATGGACGGTGACACCAGAGGCGGTGCCGCCCTTTCCATCAAGGCGGTGGTAGGCAAGCCTATCAAGTTCATTTCCTCAGGCGAGAAGATTGACGCCCTCGACGTTTTCCATCCGGCACGTATCGCTGACCGTATCCTCGGTATGGGTGACGTGGTCAGCCTCGTGGAGAAGGCCCAGGAGCAGTTCGACGAGAAACAGGCCCGCGAACTGAAGAAGAAACTCGTCAAGAACCAGTTCACCCTGATGGATTTCTATAACCAGATCCAGCAGATCAAGAAGATGGGCAACATCAAGGATCTAGCATCCATGATTCCGGGAATGGGCAAGGCCCTCAAGGATGTGGAGATGGACAACAGCGCGTTCAAGAGCGTGGAGGCCATCATCATGTCAATGACCCCTCAGGAGAGGGAACATCCTGAAATCATCAATGGCAGCCGCCGCAAACGTATTGCCGACGGAAGCGGTACCTCCATTCCGGAGGTGAACCGTCTCCTGAAACAGTTCGAGGGAACGCGCAAGCTCATGAAAGGTGTAGCCGACGGTTCCCTCGCTGCAAGATTGAGAAGAAGGTAAGATTCCTAAAAACCGAACATAAGGGACATGTCCTTCCGGACCGCTTCAGCAGCGGATTCAGGGACGAATTCCCAATGACCGATTACGGCAGGATTGCTGATTGATGATTCAGTGATGCTGCCGTTTTTCTGCAGATATTCGTACAGGAGTATGCGCATCTCAGGATACCTTGCGATGATTCTCGCATCACTCTCGTCAGGGGAAATCCCGGCGCCTTCGCTCATCAGTCCGCCACCGCCGCTTGCACGGTAAGATGTCATTGCCACAGTATATGTGCTGTCAGGGCAGAATGCCTCTCCGTCGGCCATTCCCGATATCGACACTCGTGAACCAGACGGCCGCGTGATGTCCACGGTGTAGTCCAGCCCTGCTGCCGAGTCGAAATTGTATGACCTGCCGATGAAATGCCAGGTCTGCTGGCCAGTCCTCTGGTCCTCTCCGGCACGGATTTTCAGGGCGTGCCCGCCATTTTCCCGCGAAGGAGTCTGGATCCACATATCGTATGAATACTCCAGGTAATCCTTGATCTCCTGTCCGGTCATCTTGACCGTAAATAGCTGGTTCTCATAAGGATATATGGTAAAGAGGTCGTTGTATATGAGCTTGCCCGATTTCACTGTCCTGTTGAAAGTAAGAGGAGCTGCGAACGAGATTCTCGCCCCGGTGCTCGAGAGCGAAAGGGTGTGAATCAGGTTCATATAAGGACACATTCCCTTGTAGGAATCCCTTGTGACGAGATCGGTGTCGAGAGTGCCCACTTCCTTGACAGTGAATGCCTTGACCTTCTCGAACTCCGGACGGAAATGCTCCCTCATCACTGTGTCGGCCCTGCGTGCGTCCACCTTTATCAGCTCAGCCGAAAGATCCCTGGATACCACCTTGCCGTCTTCGATTCTGACATTGAGCCTGCCGTGTCCGATATTCTTCGCATGGCTGCCGGCATTGATCAGGCAGATGCTGTCCTGCTGGATGGTCAATGCCCTGTGGTCGTGAGAGCAGATCAGGAAATCCACCCCTCTGAGAGTCTTGAGCAGGTCCCGTCCCTGGCTCTCGTACATTGTCCCGTCGCCGTCACCCGTGCCGGAATGAACTGCCACGATGACCGCATGCGGATGCTCCTTGGCAATGACCTCGTCCACGTCCTCCTGCACTAGCGGAATCAGGGACTTGAATTCGATGCCGGACCAGAGACCTTCGTCGAGCCATGCGCGGATGTTGGGATTGGTGTATCCGAGAACGGCCACCTTGAGCCCGTTCTTCTTAAGGATTGTGGTGGCCGGAAAATACCTCCTGCCATCCTCCCCGGACCGGAACGCATTCCCACCGAGGAAAGGAATCCCCTTGGTTTCCAGCTCTTTGGCAATCCTGTCATACACTGGATGACCTGTCTCGATATCGTGGTTGCCGACCGCAATCGCCTCGTAGCCCATGTAGGAGACGAGCCCGGTGAACAGGTGAGGGGAGAGGGTGTCCACATAATTGTAGTAATATGCAGCATTGTCCCCCTGGAGGCAGTCCCCGGCATCGATCAGAATCACATTGTCCTTTCCGAGCGAGTCGCGGAACTGCGTGACGTAAGAATTGACCGCCATCAGGGAGGTCTTCACCGGGCCGCCAACATAAGTCGAGTCGAACCAGCTTCCGTGTACGTCATTGGTCGTCAGGAGGTCGAGCTGGTATTCCCCGTCCTTCGGACCGTTAGAACAAGCTGATGCAGCCGCAGCTGCGGCAATTACCATCAACGCCTTTGCAATTCTTCCCATAATTTATTCTTTTAGATCCCCATGAAAAATTCGTCTGCCGTGATGTAATGCCGTTTCCGGTTTCGCAGCACTTTCTGCTTCTTCGACTGGCTCTTCACCGGATTCAGCAGCCTGTCCAGATTGAATACAAGCGACAGCTTCTGCTGCATTCCTCCATATCTGAACCCGTCAGGGAAATGCGCCACCACAGCAAGCCTAAGGTCCAGGAAATCAGCGATATGCGGCTCGTAATACACCTCAAGCCTGTCATAACAGCTCCATTTCCCGGTTGAATACGGGGTTACTCTGTAGAATGGAGAACCCGTATAAACATTGTGCCCGTACTTGAATCCTCCGTCATCGATACTGTTGTAGAACGGCATCAGATTCCGCCCGGTGTACAGACTGTTCTCCAATCCAACATTCCAGTTTCTTACACCTATGGTGACCTCGGCGCCACCGGGAGTCCGCCCCGGATCATCCAGTCTCCTGTCACTCTGCAGCGCCTGATACCAGCTCAGCTTCACCGAAAGGTCCTGCAACCCCGTGAACGGCTCGAATCCGAACCTGACAAAAGGCTGCACCAGCCCGTTGTCTACCACGCTTCCGTACTCCGCAGTATTCGCATAATGATGGTACATCAGGCTGTAACCCAATGAAAACCAGCTGGTCACCTCGTGCTTCCCGTACGAGAACATGATGAATTCCTCCCTCCGGTCCTGCCCGAATTTTCCGTTCCAGTCAAACGCCAGTTCGAAATATGACTTCGGTCCGCGCGCTTTCACGAGAGCTCCCTCGAGATTATTGTCATAGAATCGCAGGGAGTCCGAGAAAAACGCCTTCGAATATTCCCCCTCCGAAAAATACCTCGGGAACATTCCGGCATATCCCTTCACGTTCCATCTGCCGAGCTTCGAGTCGATTCCGTAGTACAGAGTCATTTCCCGGAACAATCTCGTGTTCTCCAAGCCCTTGTCCGCCTCCGGGCTGCCCTCCACGTTCACCGGCCTCTTCCCGAACTCCTTCATTACGTCGATTCCTATCATTATCTTGTGAGTGGTCCTCCCGTCCTGTCCGGCACTCAGTCCGATGGAAGGAGTCAGCCTCGCTCCGAACAATGTCGCAGATTCCGTGAAGAGTTCATTACCCTTGTCGAATTCGCGGTTGTCGAAGTCGTATTCGAAATTAAGGTCGTAAATGAATTTGACCTTGGCTTCCCGGTCTTTCGATGACCAGGAGAAAAAATTCTGGGCCGCAAGCTGTTGCGTCACCATCAGGGCTGCGGCCATGGAGATTATCAGTGCACCTTTCTTCATAATAATTCGCATGCAAAATTCTGCGCCTGCAAATATACAAATTGTTGCGCTTTTTCAGATAGTTTGATAAATTTGCGCTCAATGTCTAAAAGATAATTGCAATGAAACATGCATTGATAATGATGGTGTCGGCGGCAATGGCAATTTCATGCTGTCCGAAGTCTTCCAGGACGAACGTGCCGGCGTATCTGGATGAAACGAAACCGGTTGAAGAGAGAGTCGAGGACGCCCTTTCGAGGATGACTCTCGAGGAGAAGGTCAGGATTCTGCACGCACAGTCCAAGTTCAGTTCAGCAGGCGTTCCGAGGCTCGGAATCCCGGACATCTGGTGTACGGACGGCCCTCACGGAATCCGTCCTGAGGTGCTCTGGGACGAGTGGGAGCAGGCCGGCTGGACCAATGATTCATGTACCGCCTATCCTGCACTGACCTGTCTTGCTGCTACCTGGGACCGTTCACTTGCAGAGAGTTACGGAATCAGCATAGGTGAGGAGGCGAAATACCGCAGGAAGAATGTCCTTCTCGGTCCGGGAGTGAACATTTACAGGAGCCCGCTCAACGGAAGGAATTTCGAATATATGGGAGAGGACCCGTATCTCGCCGGGAAAATGTCCGCGCAATATGTAAGGGGAGTGCAGTCCAACGGCGTTGCAGCCTGCGTGAAGCATTATGCCCTGAACAATCAGGAGTCACATCGCCATACCGTGGATGTCCATGTGGATGACAGGGCGCTGTACGAGATTTATCTGCCGGCCTTCAAGGCTGCCGTACAGGAAGGCGGGGCGTGGTCCATTATGGGCTCGTACAACCTGTACAGGAACCAGCATTGCTGCCACAACCAGTACCTGCTCAATGACATTCTCAAGGGAGAATGGGGATTCGACGGCGCGGTCATCAGCGACTGGGGCGGCGTGGAGGTTACATCCGAGGCAATTTCCAACGGGCTTGACCTTGAATACGGTACATGGACCGATGGCCTCACCGAAGGGAAGAGCAATGTCTATGACACATATCATCTCGCATTGCCTTATCTCGAGCTTCTCCGTTCCGGTCAGGCTGATGTGAAGACACTCGACGAGAAAGTCCGCAGGGTGCTTCGTCTCCAGATGCGTACCAACCTGAGTGCCAATCATTCCACTGGCCGTTTCGTTTGCCCTGAGCATTCTGCGGTGGCGAGAAGGATCGGCGATGACGGAATCGTATTGCTGAAGAATGAAGGTATTCTGCCACTTGACACGACCGGTTCGAAGAAAATCCTGGTGGTTGGCGAGAACGCCATCAAGAAGATGACGGTAGGCGGCGGAAGTTCCTCACTGAAGGCCCAGTATGAGGTATTGCCTCTCGAAGGACTTGAGACTGCTCTCGAAGGGAAGGCCGAGGTCAAATATGAAAGGGGCTATGTCGGTGAGGTGCTGAACAGCTACAACGGTGTGTCCACGGGTCAGGACCTTAGCGATGCCCGTACTCCGGAACAGCTTGTCAGTGATGCAGTTGCAGCGGCTGCAGACGCTGATTACGTGATTGTTTTCGGCGGCTTGAACAAGAGCAAGCATCAGGATGCGGAGAGTGCCGACAGGCTGGATTATTCATTGCCTTACGGACAGGATGCTCTCGTGGATGCTCTTGCGGAGGTCAACGGAAACCTGATTTTCGTGAATATTTCCGGCAATGCCGTGGCGATGCCTTGGCTCCCGAAAGTGAAGGCCGTGCTGCAGGGATGGTTCCTCGGCAGCGAGGCCGGCAATTCGATTGCCGACGTGCTCACCGGCCGTGTCAATCCTTCCGGAAAACTGCCTTTCACATTCCCTGTGGCTCTTGCTGACGGTCCAATCTCTTCCGAGAGCCAGTATCCGGGTATCAAGAGGGAAGGGGAGAATGTATATGACGAGTATTATACCGAAGGCATCTATGTGGGTTACAGGTGGTATGAGAGCCGCAATGTGCCGGTTCTCTTCCCGTTCGGCCACGGACTCAGCTACACGGAGTTCGAGTACGGGGATGCGAAACTTTCTGCTTCTGCATTGTCCGAAGGCAGGACTCTCGAGGTTTCCGTGCCTGTGAAGAATGTCGGAAAGATGGCAGGTGCCGAGGTCGTACAGCTATATGTGTCTGATCCTGAATGTTCTGTGGACAGGCCGGTGAAGGAGTTGAAGGGATTCGGAAAACTGTATCTCGAGCCGGGTGAGACCGGTGTGCTCAAATTCACCCTCGGTACTGATGACCTGGCGTTCTTCGATGCCGGAAAACATGAGTGGGTGGCAGAGCCCGGTGTTTACAGGGTTCTTGTCGGGGCTTCTTCAGCGGATATCCGCGCGGAGGCGGAGTTCGAATTGAGGTAAAATTTGAATCTTCGGATTTTTATGTCTATATTTACACGGCTATTGCTCGTTTTTTCATCGGGCGGTAGCCGTGACGTGTACAAATAATTAGAAGATGCTCAGACAGATAGGTAAAATATTACTGTCGATGATTCTCTTGTGCTCTGCCCTGTCCACCGTATCGTCATGCGGCTCCGACCGGGCGAATGGCAAAGAGAAAGATATTGAAGGACAGGTCTCCATCTCGGGGGCTTTCGCATTGTATCCGTTGGCGGTACAGTGGTCCAATGAATTCCAGGTAAAATATCCGGATGTCAAGATAGATGTCTCAGCAGGCGGTGCCGGAAAGGGCATGACTGACGTGCTGAACGGCATGGTGGATTTTGCCATGCTTTCGAGGGATCTCCACGACGAGGAGGTCGAGGCAGGAGCTCTTGCTTTCGTTGTCGGAAGGGATGCCGTGGTTCCGGATTTCAACAGTGCGAACCCTCATGCCTCGCTGATCAGGAAGCGCGGAATTACTGCGGATGAGGCCCGTAAGATATGGGTAACAGGCGAGATCAAGACCTGGGGCCAGCTTCTCGGGAACAATGAGAGCCACAAGATAAATGTCTATACCCGTTCGGATGCCTGCGGAGCGGCCCAGACTTTCGCTTCATGGTTCGATGCCAAGCAGGAGGACCTCGCAGGTACTGCCGTTTTCGGTGACCCTGGTATAGCCCAGGCTGTCCAGAAGGACAAATGGTCCATCGGTTTCAATAATCTTGCATATGCATTCGATCCTCAGACCCACAGGCCTCTTGAGGGCTTGGACGTATTCCCTATTGATTCTGACGGTGACGGACAGATAAGCGAGACCGAGAATTTCTATGCCACCAAGGAGAGTCTGGTGCATGCCATCGAGGATGACATTTTCCCGTCTCCTCCGGCGAGGAATCTGTATTTCGTGACGAAGGGTGCCCCTCAGGATTCTGCCACGGTGGCGTTCCTGAAATTCGTCCTGCGTGAAGGACAGAAGTTCAACGAGCCTGCCGGCTATGTGCGGGTTTCCAACAAGGCGTTGACTGACAATATGAAAGCCTACCGTTCGGCGCTCAGGGCCTCGGACAAGAAGGTCAATACAACTGATGACATTGTCCTCATTTTCATCGGTGTCATCCTGCTTCTCGCAGCAATTCTCAGCGGTTCGCTTTTCCACCGTACACTCAATGCGAGACGTATCTACAAGCAGAATTTGTCTTCGGCGTTCATGCTGATATTGACATTGACTTCGATGCTTCTGCTGATTGCGATGATAGCCGGCCTATTCATCAAGTCCCTGCCGATTCTGCAGGAAAATTCGTTCTGGGATCTCATCACGTCATCTGACTGGAAGCCTTCCCAGAAAAAGTTCGGTTTCCTGCCGTTCATATCTGGTACTCTGGCGGTGACGTTCATTTCCATTTGCATTGCCCTGCCTCTGTCCCTGCTGACGGCGATTACGCTTACGGAGTATTCGCGCAAATTCGTGCGGAAGTTCATTTATCCGGCATTGGACATTCTGGCTGCGCTTCCGTCGGTCATTTACGGTGTGTGGGGAATCCTGATATTGATCCCTATTACCGGATATACGCTCTTTACTGCATCTATAGTACTGTGTGTCATGGTGTTGCCTATCATGGTGAGCCTGTTCGTGGAGATTTTCGCAACGGTTCCGCAGGATTTGCGAGACGCTTCGATGTCGCTTGGTGCAACGAGATGGCAGACTACCAAGAAGGTGGTGCTGAAGAAGTCCCTTCCAGGTATTTTCGCGGCCGTCGTGCTTGCATTGTCGAAGGCAATGGGTGAGACTATTGCGGTGATGATGGTCTGCGGCAGTATTCCGGCTATTCCGAAATCGCTTTTCGGAGGGTTCTACACATTGCCTGCGCTGATCGGAAACAATTATGGGGAGATGGCGTCGGTACCTCTGTATGAGTCGGCGATAATGTTCGCTGCGCTCATCCTGCTGGTGATTGTGGTCATTTTCAATGTCCTTTCGAGGATCATTCTTTACAGGATTCAGAAAAAAGACTGATTATGAAGAAGTTGCAGGGAAAATACATAGAAGAGAAAGTGTTCCAGGTGCTGATGTGGATTTCCGTGATTGCGGTGCTCGCGTTCGTGGTGTCCATCATCTGGACTATTTTCGTGAAAGGAATCGGCTCGATTTCCTGGGACATGGTGACCAAGGTTCCGGGCAAGAACTGGAATACGGCGGATGACGGGGGATTCCTCAATGCTATTGTCGGTTCTCTTTTCGTCGTGATTCCGGCGACGCTCATCGCAATGTGCGTGAGTATTCCGGTGGTATTTTACATGAATCTCTACCGCAGGCGTTCGAACTGGCTCTCTTATCTTGCAAGACTGGTTTATGACGTGCTGTATGGCATCCCGTCGATTGTTTATGGCGCGTTCGCGTTCATGATAATGGTGATGGTCGGTATGAGGGCTTCGGTCCTGGGCGGTATCATCGTTTCGACTTTGCTGATTATTCCGATGTTCATCCGTAGCGGAGACGAGATTTCCCGCTCGGTTCCGGATGACATGATTGATGCCGCTTATTCTCTCGGGGCGACCAAATGGGAAACCCTTAAAGTAATTGTAAGACAGGTGCTTCCGGGTATGGCTACGGCTTCCCTGCTCGCAGTGGGCAAGGCCATCGGCGATGCAGCGGCAGTGATGTTCACGGCCGGGTTCTCGGATTCGACTGCCACGTCGCTGTCTTCTCCGACAGCCACTCTGCCGCTTGCTATTTTCAACTGGATAACGATGCCTGAACCGTTCCCGGGCAGGGCTTATGCTGCGGCGCTCGTGCTGACTGTGCTGGTTCTGATACTGAGTCTCGGCGGGCGTTGGATTACAGGGCATTTCACCAAGAACAATCTATAGTTATCTTCAATATTGGTTATGGAGCATAATGAAGGAAAAGACCCGATGACGGTCAAGGATCTGAATCTTTCCATCGAGGGAAGACCTATTCTGAAGAATATCAATCTTACTTTCCCGCAGAACAAGATTACTTGTATCGTGGGACCGTCCGGTTGTGGCAAGAGTACGTTGCTCAAGAGTCTCAACCGTCTGATTGACAATGTGGAGGATGTGAAAATAAGCGGTCAGATACTGATCGGGGACCAGAATATCATCGGTGCCCCTTACAGTGAGCTGATTGAGCTGCGCAGGCGTATCGGGCTTGTCCCCCAGAGGCCTTGCCCGCTACCGATGTCGATTTTCGACAATGTGGCCTACGGCTGCAGGATCCACGGTATGCATCCGAAGAAGAAGGAACTGGCCGAGGTGGTCGAGAGGTATCTTACAGAGGTGGGTCTCTGGGACGAGGTGAAGGACAGGCTTCAGAGTTCTGCCATGAGGCTTTCAATCGGACAGCAGCAGAGGCTTTGTCTTGCGCGCAGCCTTGCGGTGGAGCCTGATTTCATTCTCGCGGATGAGGCTACGAGCGCCCTGGACCCGGTTTCAAGCAAGACCGTGGAGGACTTGTTCGTGAAGTTGAAGGAGAATTATTCCATCATCATGGTGACGCACACCTTGCGTCAGGCCTTGAGAATCGCGGATTATGCGGTGTTCCTGTATCTCGGCGAGGTCATCGAGACCGGAGATGCGAAGCAGGTGTTCGGGGACCCTAAGGAGGAACTGACGAAGAAGTATCTTTCAGGAGTTTTCAGTTAGAGGATTTTTTTCCGAGCGGCATAATGCGTATATTTGCAGGCTGCAAATATAATTTGCGACATGCGAAACAAGAATATATTAAGTGTAATATAAGATAATAGAAGAAATGAGCGAACATTTAACTCATCTGAAGGAGCTTGAGGCGGAGTCAATCTATATCCTGAGGGAGGTTGCTGCACAGTTCGAGAGGCCGTGCATCCTGTTCTCGGGCGGAAAGGACTCCATCGTGCTGACGTATCTGGCATACAAGGCCTTTTATCCTGCCAAGATTCCGTTCCCTCTGGTACATATCGACACAGGCCACAATTTTCCTGAGACCATCACCTACAGGGATGATCTCGTGAAGAAGCTCGGTGCTGACCTTATCGTGGGTTCGGTGCAGGAGTCCATCGACCAGGGCCGTGTGAAGGAGGAGACCGGATACAATGCCAGCCGCAACAAGCTGCAGACCGTAACTCTGCTCGACACCTTGGCCAAGTACAAGTTTGACGCGGCATGTGGCGGAGCGAGACGTGACGAGGAGAAGGCCAGGGCAAAAGAGAGGATTTTCTCCCATCGTGATGAATTCGGACAGTGGAATCCGAAGAACCAGAGGCCTGAGTTGTGGAACATCTACAACGGCATGAAGAATCCTGGCGAGCATTTCAGGGTGTTCCCTATAAGCAATTGGACCGAGATGGATGTGTGGCAGTATATCTACCAGGAAGGAATCGAACTTCCGAGCCTGTACTATACGCATACGAGGAAGGTGTTTTTCCGTGACGGTCAGTGGCTTGCAGCCGATCCGGACATCATTCCCCGCCGTCCTGAGGAGACTGTGGAGGAGAAGGAAGTGCGCTGCAGGACCATCGGTGACGTCACTTGTACCGGCCTGACATTGTCCCACGCCCACAGTCTCGAGGATATCATTGACGAGATAGCTTCTTCAAGGGTGACCGAGAGGGGAGGCCGTGCCGACGACAAGCGTTCCGAGACGGCCATGGAAGACCGTAAGAAAGCAGGTTATTTTTAATGGAAAGGAAATCTATGGAAACACAGAATACGAAAGGATATCTGAATATGCAGCTGCTCCGTTTCACGACGGCCGGCAGCGTTGACGACGGAAAGAGTACCCTCATCGGCAGGCTTCTCTATGACTCGAAATCCATTTTCGAGGACCAGCTCGAGGCGGTCGAAGAGGCTTCGAGAAGCCGTGGCAACGAGGAGGTGAACCTGGCGCTTCTCACTGACGGACTCCGAGCGGAGAGGGAACAGGGTATCACCATCGACGTGGCCTACAGGTATTTTGCCACGCCTAAGAGGAAATTCATCATCGCCGATACTCCGGGTCATATCCAGTATACGAGAAACATGGTGACGGGAGCATCTACGGCTGACCTCGCGGTCATCCTCGTGGACGCGCGTCACGGAATAATGGAGCAGACCGTGCGTCACTCCTATATCGCCTCCCTGCTTGCCATCAAGGAAGTGGTTGTCTGCGTGAACAAGATGGACCTCGTGGACTTCTCACAGGAAGTCTTCGACAAGATCGTGTCCGACTACAAGGCCATGGCATCATCCATTGAACTCGGCAACGTGACATTCATCCCTATTTCCGCCAAGCTCGGTGACAATGTCGTGAACAAGTCTGGGAATATGGGCTGGTATGAAGGAAAGGCCCTTCTCGATTTCCTCGAGACTGTTCAGCTTCCTGCAGAAGCTGACGACAGGATGAGGCTTCCGGTACAGTACGTTGTCCGTCCGATTTCATCCAAGTTCCCGGATTTCCGCGGCTATGCCGGAAGGCTCGCCGAGGGTTCCGTGAAGGTAGGGGACAGGATCAAGGCCTATCCTTCAGAGTTGACTTCCACCATTACCGGAATCTATCTCGGAGAGAAGAGCCTTGAGTCCGCAGTCAGTCCCGAGTCCGTGGACATTACCCTTTCCGATGACATCGACATCAGCCGCGGGGACGTAATCGTTTCCGAGTCCGGTGTGCAGCCGATGATGGAGCAGGAAGTGCTCCTGAATGTATGCTGGTTCAGGAATTCCCCTCTCCAGCAGGGCAAGCGCTATGTCATCCGTCATGCGACCCAGCAGACTGTCGGCCTTGTCCGCGAAATCGAGTACAAGATCGATATCAATACCCGCGAGAAGCTCTACGGTGTGGACAAACTCGTGATGAATGACATCGCAAGAGTCCGCATCAAGACAGCCGACCCTCTCGTGTTCGACTATTACAAGGACAACAGGACAATGGGCAGCCTCATCTTCGTCGAGGAGGGTACCAATGACACCGTCGGAGCCGGAATGATAGTTCCTGACGAGATTTAGAGTTTTTCCGGAATGAATACCTCATTCAAGAACTGGACGGCGGAGGAGAAAACGGCCTTCGCCGCTTCCAAGAATTCGGAATTCCTTGAGAGGAGTCCCGAGGAGGTTCTGGAATATTTCCTGAAGGAATTTCCCGGCAATGCAGCCCTTTCATCGAGTCTCAGCTATGAGGACCAGGCCCTGACCGACATGATGGTCAGGATACGCAAGGACGCACGTATCTTCACCCTCGACACCGGCCGCCAGTTTCCGGAGACCTACGAGCTGATAGACCGTACAAATATGCAATACGGAATCAGTATCGAGGTTTTCTTCCCGGATTTCCGGAAGGTTCAGGAGATGGTCCGGGAGCACGGCATCAATCTTTTCTACGACAGCGTGGAACTGAGACACAAATGCTGTGAAATCCGCAAGATCGAACCTCTGAAAAGAGCCCTGCAGGGAGTCGATGTATGGATCAGCGGCCTCAGGCGTTCCCAGTCCGTCACAAGAGCAGGAATGCAAATGGTCGAGTACGATGTCGCCGATGACGTCATCAAACTGAATCCTCTGATACTCTGGTCCGAGGACCAGGTGAAGCAATATGTGAAGGAGAACGGAGTCCCGTACAACCGCCTCCACGAAAAGGGTTTTCCGAGCATCGGCTGCCAGCCTTGTACAAGGGCGGTGGCACCAGGGGATGATATCCGTTCAGGGCGCTGGTGGTGGGAAGATCCTGACCACCGTGAGTGCGGCCTCCACGTCCGCCACTGATGCCAGGCCTTGCGTCAAGGCATTGAATGCTTCTCTTGCCAAGGCATTTCCCCGGACTCTCAGATGGATACGGAGATATCTTCTCCTTCTTTCCAGTCCTTGACTGTCACTGAAATATCAAGCCCGGTCTTGTCGAAATTCAAAAGGATGTCGTCGAGATCGGGCTTTTCCCAGTCATATCCGTTCCCTTCAAATATATCTGACAATCCGCAGGTGAGAACAGTCCTGTCCTCAGCCGTATTCAGTATAGTAAGATAAAGTCCGCTATTCTCAGAGTCCTGTCTCGGAAGGTTTACCGTGTATGTCATGAAAGACGGATCAGCCAGTTCGGCAGAGCAACTGAATTCTCCATATACAGGTTTTCCGTCAATAAGCGAGTATCCGCATACCTCTCCCGTTATGATGAACTCCAGAGTTTTCGATACGGGTCCATAGCTTCCTGAACAAATCTCCAGGGTCGCCCAGTTCTTGTGGAATTCTGCATGTGCCCATGCGTTTTCTCCGGAACAGTCCAATCTGTCCATGTACAGGTAAATCCTGTCAGCCTGTTTTCCTTTGGGAATGATGACATTGCAGCCGTCAACCGAATTTCCGTCAAGGCCCTGCAGTCCTGCTATGCAGATCTCTTTTCTCGGCACATCTTCCATGTGCGGGTACCGCAATGATTCAGGACTTATCCAGGCGTCATTGAGCATCATTGAATCAGCGAAGCATATCAGCCTCACGCCGGTCTCGTCGGACGCTTCCTCGAGATCCACTGTCAGATGGCAGGGGCACTCCGTCCTGTCTTCCTTCATGCTGCATGCGGCAGCGAGGAATGCGATTATCGGATAGGTTAATGACCGCAATGTCATGGTAAGATTGTTAAATGGTTATGTTCTGAGACCCTCCGTCTTCCCATTCCTCGACCTTGACCGAGAATGTGCATTCGGAACTGCTGATATCCTTTCCGGGGTCTTCGGATCCCGGACGGGTTATCGTGACGTTTACATTGTATTTCTTGTTCCTGCCGACAGACGGGATCTTCACGGAGTAATAATACGTCTTTTCTCCCAGCAGGGTTTCAAGCACGAGCCTTGTGCAACGCGGGAAGCTGTCATCTGACGGATCCGAGCCTGTGGAGTTCGGATATACGTAGAATACCTGATCCGGAGAATATGGAGTGCCTGAAGCGAGAAGAGTGTTGAGGTCTCCTGTCCCGAGAAGGGCATCAGCATTGCCGGATTCCCATTTGAGAGGGTTGAGCCAGACGTCAGGCGCTTCAGTAGCATCGTAACTTGTGTTTCCGGCAACATTGATCATATATATCCTTTTCAGGGTAAAATTCATGTTCCGGTAGGCGTCCGATGTGAAATTTGCAGTGATGCTGCCTACAGCAACCCTCGATACGAAACGCTTGACGGATATCTCGATGGAACTTTGAGCGGTGATGTCCTTCACATCTGAGCCGGCCATGACGAATCCTCCAGCCGCGTTGTCGGTAAGCAATGTCCTGGAAGCTTCCAGCTCGGATTTGCTTTTGACATTGTTGAGATCGGGTGCGTTCACAACCGCGTATACATGCCGTTTGCCTGTGGTGCATGACAGTTTGATTCCGCTGGAAGAATTGCTCTTCGTGTATGCGTCCAGGGCCCCGTCTTCACGGAAGACGAATACCTGCACGGAGTTCACTGCCTTTTCCCCTGCTTCGTTCAAGGTTGCTTTCGTCATTTGAGGCCCTTCCAGCAAATAGCCTTCTCCGCAGAGGCTGACGGTGATTTCCGTCATCTCCCCCGGATTCTCCATTTCAGGGGCGTTACTCTCCCTGTCACATGATACCGCTGCGGCCAAAGCCAGGCAGACGGCTGATGATAAGATGATTGATTTTGTCATAAGTTTATAAAATTGATGGTTAAAATTCCGTTTCCCGGTTCAGTCCGTATTTCTTGATCAATACTGATATCTCCGGATCCAGATTTCCGCGGTGGACGAACGATGGGTTCATGCTGCAGGATTTCAGATAATTCTCCACGGCCAGGTCATCTCTTCCCATGCGGCTCTGCAATATTGCAAGCATATACAGAGTCCTGTCATTCTCGGGAAGTCTTTCCAGAATCTCCATTGCGCTTGCATTGTAGTCCATAGCACAATATGCGACGGCCAGATTGTAGTCCCCGTAAGGACGGAGTATCGAGACGGCTTTCTTGTAATCCCTGTCTGTAATTGCACGGACTCCGCTCATGTACACGGTGTCAAGAACAGTGGTGCGTACAGTGTCCAGCACCATCCCTTTCCGGTGAAGGTGAAAGTCGAATCTGACAGTCCTGAGCCGGGGATACAGGTCTTCACGGACATGCCGGTAGAAAGAAGTCATGCTCAGTTTCTTCTCCCTCTTGTCCAGGTCTGGTTCTTTGCTTATGCGCCGATAGGACTCTTTGTCGTCCTGATCCAGAGCCGGGTCCTTCTCCACGAGTACGTCAAGCATCTTCCAGTTCTCTCCGGCAGTCCGTGCAGTGAATCTGACTTCTGCAACCTTCTCTTCCTGATAATCTTCAGTGTCACCGAAATGCATCACCATTCCGCGAGCCCGTTCGGCCGAGTCCCGGCAGGATTTCAGATAATTCTCGAAGAATGAGGAGATTGAAGCGGCACGTCTTGCCGAAAGCATTTCGTTGAATCTGACCGTTCCTTCCGGAGAACATGATGCCGTAACGATAATCGAGTCCATCTCGAATTCCCTGTTTGCTGCCAGATCGGAGATGTTCTCCTTGATTCTGGACAGTTCATCCCTGTTGTTGCCGATATCCGGCAGAATCTCATGGCTCCCGGAAGGAAATTCCACATAGCAGGCCGTATATGCTTCCACCCTTCTAGGAATCACTTTGGTCACGTATTTTTCCGTCATGTCGGCCAGGCTGCTGAGCGAACTGATGTAGAAAGTCAGCGGCTGTCCGGCAGGTATGCCGTATATGCTCTCTCCGTTTTCTAGGATTTTGCCTGACAATACGATTTCCGCCTTCCTGAGACCGGGACAAGTGGAGATGGTCTGTGTGTAGCTGTATATGAAATCTCCGTCCGGGTTAGTGATTACGGTATCTATTCGGATGCCTTCCACGGTGATGGGAGCTTTCACATACCGGCTGAACATTTTGTCTTTCCGGGCAATCTTCCTGTTGTTGGAATTTACAAGGAACTTCCTGGTATAATGCTCAGCAGCGGCTTTTCCAGTAACTCCGAATGCGGATGAGAACTCTTCGTCAGTGACGAACGATGTATCATTCCTGAATTTGTACAGTTCGGGGATATTCCTTTTGATGAACAGTTCCAGCTGGGCCTTGTTGAGGAATCTGCCCGGATCCGATATGATTGATTCGAGAAACCTCCTGTATTGTTCATAGCCCCTGAGCTGTTTCTTACGGTATTCCGCCCCTGTTATTATCACCGGTTCCAGCCTGACGCTGTCACCCATGATGTACATGTCCGGATCTAGCCTCAGCTGCCATCTGCTGTCCTGCAGGCTTGCCGGTACTGTTACTAAAAATTGCAGGTCTACCTTTCCATGTCTTTCCGCCACGTTCCTGAATCTTGCAGAGACCATTGCCGCCACGATCTCGTCGGTCGCGGTCATTTCTCCGTTCTCGTCTTTGACCGCTTTCATTATCACAGGCCCGTCTTCCTTGACAGTCTCCGTGACCGTGTCCTTCATTACTGAAGGCTTCCAGTCAGGAAGCGGCGCCTTCACCTCCTCCGGCAAAGATATCTCTGCGGATATGTTGCTCTCCCTCAAGGCATTCACTTTCATCCGCGTACCGCATCCGATGGAACATAGGGCAATGGCCAACAGCAAGATTGCTCGTCTCATATTCTTCTTTTTACATATCGGATAATCTACAGGCCCAATGCCGGCTGGGGAGCCTCGTCTGTTTCCACTATTGCCAGCCTGTTGGCAAGTACTTCGTAATTCTGCCTTTCAGTGCCGTCAGGCAGATTGTATCTCTGGAATCTCAGTCTTCCGATCACATGGACGCATGTGCCTTTTCCGATTTTCTTGAAATCAGGCATCCCTTTCCCGCTCCATGCCACAACGTTGTGCCAGGTGGTCTCGATTACGGGATTCCCGTCCTTGCCTTTATAGGCGTAGTTCGTGGCGAGCGAGAAGTTCACCACCTCGTTTTCCCCGACTGTCTGGATTCTTGCGTTCCCGACATTTCCTCTCAATTCGATTTTGTTCAGTTGTTCCATAATGATGAGTGTGTTAATTGTCCGGGCCGTACGGGTGCGCACTTCCGTCGGTCCGCAGGCAAAGTAAACATGCCGCAGTTTAATGGAAAAGAAACTTTAAAAATCTTCTGCATAGTTTTCATGAATCTTAAATTGGCCACTTTCGCCTGATGGCACGCCATATCTTTTTTAAAGAATTAAAGAAAAATCCGCGGCATTAAGATTCATATATTTTTTGGTCGGAAAAGCCACTGTTCCAGTGAGATTCCGCCGACTTTTGCCATATTGCCGCAAAAATCAACAGAATATGGCCAATTATAGGATAACAGGAGATCTCTCCGACAAGAAAGTCTGCCTTGAATGCGGCTCTGTAATGTACGGAGGCAGGCCGGACAGGAAATATTGCTGCGAGTCGTGCAAGAACAGGTACAACAACAAAAGGGCTCAGGGCATCCGCAATCTCAAGCTGAGGATACGCAACAGTCTTGACCGGAATTATGATATCCTCTCCGTCCTTGTAAGGAACAATGTCACCCATGTTGACAGGGCTGAGCTTGCGATGAAGGGCTTCCGTCCGGAATTCGTGACTTCACATACCAGGACGCCCCGGCATGACTGCTGCTGTTGCTATGATATTGCATATTGCCTCACCCCGACGAGGCTGATAAACCTGAGACGCCTCAGCCTGGCTCCTGAATCTCCTCGCAAACGGCCTCTGAAGGGACAGGAATAGATGTGATTTGGACAAGAAGTGTTATATTTGCATGACGAATTGAAATGAAAGACAATACAATTATCAATATGCGATTTTTCAACCATTTGTTTGCGGCAGCCGCATCGGTTGTGCTGCTTATCACTTCTTGTACTATGAACGATAACCCATTGCTTATGGAATCCCCGCTTCCTTACGGGGCACCGCAGTTCGACAGAATCCGTGCCGGACATTATATGCCGGCTTTCAAGGCCGGAATAAAGGAGGCCAAGGCCGAGATTGACGCCATCGTGGCAAATCCCGAGGAGCCTACATTCGAGAATACGATAGAGGCTCTAGAGTTCAGCGGCCGTACATTGAACCGCGTAGCCGGAATATTCTACAATATTCTTGAGGCAGACGCCACTGATGAACTCCAGGCCATTGCCGAGGAACTTTCCCCGCTCATGACCGAGTATGAAATGTATGTCTCCCTGAATGCCCAGTTGTTCGAAAGGGTCAAGTCCGTATATGAGAAGAGGGAATCCCTCCCGCTCGACAAGGACCAGGCAAGGCTTCTCGAGAATACCTACAAGTCTTTCTCAAGGAACGGCGCGAACCTCAATGACGAGGACAAGGCCGTGTATTCCAAGTATATGGAAGAGCTTTCCCTGCTCACCCTTCAGTTCGGCAAGAACGTGCTTGCCTCCACAAATGCATTCCAGATGCATCTGACTGACGAGAATGACCTCGAGGGCCTGCCTGACTATCTCAGGGATCTTGGCTCGATGACCGCCAAGGAGAAGGGACTGGATGGCTGGGTGTTTACCCTGGATTATCCGAGCTATTCTCCTTTCATGCAGAATTCTTCCCGTCCTGACCTCCGCAAGAAAATGTACATGGCTTATAATACCAAGGCAGTGGGAGGAGAGAATGACAACACTGAAAATGTCAGGAAGATAGCTGACTTGAGAATAAGGGTGGCAAATCTTCTCGGATATGAGACTTGGGCGGATTATATCCTCGAGGAGAACATGGCTCACGACAAGGCTACCGTGCAGGATTTCCTTGCAGGTCTCATGACCCCGTCGATTCCATACGCGAAGAAGGATGTGGAGCAGGTTCGCAGATATGCCATGGAGCATGGTTTTGCGGAGGCTGCGGAAAAGGCCGGACTCGATCCGGAGCAGTTCATGCCATGGGATTTCAGCTACTGGTCGGAGAAATACAAGCAGGCCGAGTATTCGCTGAACGATGAGCAGCTCAAGCCTTATTTCAGACTCGAGAACTGCATTGACGCGGTGTTCTCGCTCGCAAGCCGTCTCTACGGAATCTCTTTCGAGGAGAGGACGGATATCCCTGTATATCACAAAGATGTGAAGGTGTATGACGTAAAGGATACTGACGGCAAGCATCTTGCCCTGTTCTATGCGGATTTCTTCCCGAGGGAAACCAAGAGAGGTGGTGCCTGGATGACCGAGTTCAGGGGCCAGAGCATCAGGAACGGTGTCGAGGAGCGTCCTCTCGTGAGCATCATGACCAATTTCTCGAAACCTACGGAGTCGGCTCCGTCACTCCTTACGCACGATGAGCTGTGCACGTTCCTGCACGAGTTCGGGCATTCTCTTCACGGGATGTTCGCACAGGGCCGTTATACTTCGCTATGCGGAACGAACGTGTCGAGGGATTTCGTGGAGCTTCCGTCCCAGATAATGGAAAACTGGGCGTTCGAGCCTGAATATCTTGACTCGTTCGCAAAGAATTATAAAACCGGTGAGGTGATTCCTGATACGCTTGTTTCGAGAATTGTAAAGGCCAAGAATTATCTTTCAGGATATTATCAGGTCCGCCAGCTTGATTTCGGTACTTTGGACATGGCCTGGCACACTCTGGCAGCACTTCCGGAGGCCGGCACTCTTGATTTCGAGAGGGCTGCCATGGCTCCGTCCTCACTGATGCCGAAGCCTGAGGGAACTGCCATTTCCCCGTCATTCAACCACATCTTCTCCGGGGGTTATTCAGCAGGCTACTATTCCTACAAATGGGCTGAAGTGCTCGAGGCCGACGCATTCTCCCTGTTCAAGGAGAATGGTATTTTCGACCGTGAGACCGCAGCATCTTTCCGCGAGAACATTCTCTCTAAAGGCGATTCCGAGGATCCCGCAGTCCTCTACAGGAATTTCCGGGGCCACGATCCTGAACCGTCTGCCCTGATGGAGAAACTCGGGCTGACCGACTGAATCAAATAGAAACAGAAAACGCTGCCGGAAATCCTGGCAGCGTTTTTCGTGGTGGAGGTAGACGGAGTCGAACCGACGACCCTCTGCTTGCAAAGCAGATGCTCTAGCCAACTGAGCTATACCCCCGTTTTGCGTTTGCAAATATAGATACTATTTCTTAAATTAGCAAACTCTAATAACTATTTTTTTTTGATTCTATTATGGACTTGATCTGCAAGACCCCCAAAACAAATCTTCCGGGACCTGAACTCCGGGCAGGTATTCCTTCCGATGCCGGATTCATTGCCACGACCGTCATGGCGGCCATGGGAAAAGAGTTGGGCTATGAGGACATTCATTCGGCACTGACCTGGATTGCCTCCATGGAGGATACATTGTACAGCTATCGCAACACCCATGTGGCCGTATGCGGAGATGAGATAGCAGGTGCAATCATCGGATATGACGGGGCCCGTTATGCTGAACTTGCAGACAGGACTTTTACCCTGCTTGCTGAACGCCTCGGAACGGAAAAACTCTCTCCGGGCACTGAGACAGGACCGGGAGAGTATTATCTCGACTCGCTTTATGTCAATCCGCTCTTCCGCGGAAGATCTGTGGGCAGCCTGCTCATGAGGGATGAATTGGAAGTGGCAGAAGGACTCGGATTTACAACGGTCTCTCTTCTCGTCGACAGGGAAAAACCTTGGCTCCACAAACTCTATTCCAGGCTCGGATTCCGTATGGACGGGGAGGTACTTTTCTTCGGAGAACTTTTCTTCCGCATGGTCCAGGATATATAGAACTTGACAGCAAGCGGTTCATGCAATTACCAGAAACAAACTACTTGATAATATGAAACTAAAACTTATGATGTCTTCAGCCGTCGCATCCTTGACGGCACTGACGATTTCCTGCTCCCGGCAGGCAGAGCCGGCGATTCCGCAGGACGCACAGGTGGAAAAAAAGGTGGAGAACGTCCTTTCCTCCATGAGCCTTGAGGACAAGGCCGGCCAGCTGGTTCAGATAACCGTGTCTGAAATCTGCACTGGCGGGAAACTTGATACGGCAAAAGTCCGCGCGATGGTCCGCCGCTACAGGGTCGGCTCTTTCCTGAACGTGTTCGATGACGTCAGCCAGACACGTGAACTTACAGCTAAGTATGTCAGTGATATCCAGAATATTTGCGTTGAGGAACTCGGAATCCCGACGGTATTCGGGCTCGACATGATTCACGGTGCGACATATCTTACCGACGGTACGTTCTTTCCTCAGGAAATCAACCTCGCAGCCACCTTCGAGCGTTCCTTCGCATCCGAAATGGGACGCATCATGGCCTATGAGACGAGGGCTGCAATGGTTCCGTGGATATTCTCCCCTGTGATGGACCTCGGACGTGACCCGAGATGGCCGCGCCATTGGGAAAGCTGGGGCGAGGATCCTTATCTTCAGTCGGAAATGTCTGAGGCTGAGACGATTGCCGCACAGGGAGAGGACCCGAACCATATTGACCTCGACCATGTTGCCGTGAGCATCAAGCATTATCTCGGCTACGGTGCTCCAGTCACCGGCCAGGACAGGACTCCGGCAGTCATTGCCCCGGGAGACCTGAAAGAGAAATATTTCAGGCCGTTCAAGGCCTGCCTGAAGGCCGGAGCCCTGACCTTGATGGCCAACTCTGCTTCCATCAACGGGGTGCCTGTACATTCGAGCCATGAATATCTCACGGAATGGGCCAAGGAGCAGCTCGGATGGGACGGAATGATCGTGACCGACTGGGCCGACATCAACAACCTTTTCACCCGCGAACATATTGCAGCGGACAGGAAAGAGGCCCTCGAAATCGGCATCAATGCCGGAATCGACATGATAATGGATCCTTACGACCCGACTGTCTGCGACGATATCGTGGAATTGGTGAAGGAAGGCAGGATATCCAAGGCAAGACTGGACGACGCAGTCCGCAGGGTGCTCAGGCTCAAGGTTCGTCTCGGACTCTTCGAGAACCCTGTATGGAGCGTGGACGGTTATGATGAATTCGCTTCTGAAGCCTTCCGTGAAAAGGCATATCAGGCAGCCGTCGAGTCAATCGTTCTCCTCAAGAATGAAGGCGGAATCCTCCCTCTCGAACAGGGAAAACGTATCCTTGTAACCGGACCTAACGCCAATTCCATGAGAACATTGAACGGCGGATGGTCTTACAGCTGGCAGGGCCACAGGGCTGACGAGTTCGCAGGGGATTACAACACGATATACGAAGCTCTGAGAGACAGATTCGGCTCTGATATGGTGGAATATGTTCCCGGTGTTGTCTATTCCGGTGACAATTGGCAGTCTGATGCTGTACTTGATTTATGGGCTGTCTTAAAAGCCGTTTCGAGAGCAGATGTTGTCGTGGTTTGCGTTGGTGAAAACTCGTACTGCGAGACCCCGGGCAATATCAATGACCTGAATCTGTCCAGAAACCAGAAAAGTCTTGTGAAAATGGTTGCAGCATGCGACAAGCCTGTCATCATGGTGCTCAACGAGGGCCGTCCGAGAATCATCAATGACATCGAACCGCATGTCGACGCCGTGATTGACGTGATGCTGCCGGGCAATTTCGGCGGTGACGCACTTGCCGCTCTTGTCAGCGGTGACGAGAACTTCAGCGGAAAACTTCCATTTACATACAGTAAATATGTAAATGCCCTTCATACATACGATTACAAGGTCAGCGAGAATGTGCAGACCATGGAAGGAATGTACAATTATGATGCAGTGATGGACGTGCAGTGGCCGTTCGGCCATGGACTCAGCTATACGGAATTCGAGTATTCCGACCTTAAAGCCGTTTCCGGTTCGTCATTCGTATCCGGCGATGTCCTGGCGTTCGAGGTCACCGTAAAGAATACCGGTGACAGGAAGGGCAAGGAATCTGTCCTGCTGTATTCTAGCGACCTCGTAGCTTCCATAGTTCCGGACGTGAAGAGGCTCAGGCAGTTCACGAAAATCGAACTTGAGCCGGGCGAGTCCAGGACAGTGCGCCTTGAATTCCCTGCCGACGAGCTCGCTTTCGTGGGACGTGACGGCAAATGGCGTCTCGAGGCCGGCCAGTTCAGGATTTCCTGCGGCGGACAGTCACTCGTCATGGAATGCGGACAAACAAAAATATGGGCTGATTAAAGCCCATATTTTTATCGCACAACGTGCTTCGCTTGATATGACAGGCTATTCGATAGTTTTGACTTCATCACAATTTCCCTGTGGTGAAGTCAATTCGATTTTACTGAACTCCCGGACTGCGAAGACTAAGAAGACTATACACAAGGCCGCAATGCATGAATATGCCCATCCCGGCATCACGTACATGAAATTGTCAGCATCTTTAAGGGAATCTATATTACTGATAGTCAATGCGAATGTATTGTTGGTGAAATGCATCAGCATCGTCAGCTTCAGCGACCCGGTACGGTAATATACGTATCCGAAAAGACATCCGAGGGCGAAAGCAGGGACTGCCTGCCATGGATTCAGGTGGATAGCAGCGAAGAACAAAGCAGATATTGCTATTGCTCCTGCCGACCTTATTCCGCGTCTCCCTTCACTTCTGGAATAGTTCAGCAATCCTCTCAATACCATTCCCCTGCACAGCCATTCCTCGAAGAACGGGGCGAACACGGACACGCACAGGAAATTGACCCAGAACTTGCCCTGGGTCATTCCCTTAAGCATATTGTCCAGCCATTCCGGCACCGGCGGCATCAGAGCGTTCACCATGTCCATGTCGAATGCCAATGCGAGCGTGCTGAGCATCACGAGTATGGATATTGCCGCAGCCCCTAATTTGCCGAAATGCCTGCTGTCCATTTCATATCCCGTATCGAAAAGCGCGTTGCCCCGGCTCTTGTACATGGCGTACATCATTGGAGGAATGAACATTACAGGATATGAAATGAGCATCATGTATTCGCTCCCGCTTTCAGGCAGGGCGAGCATGAACAACAGCCCTATGACATTTCCTATAAGGGCTCCGACGAGGAACAGTGCTGTCAGCGCGAAAATGTCCCACGGGCCCGGTACGAAGAACGCATATCCGGACAGGAGGTTATAATTGCGTATCCGGCGTTTCATTTGCTGTAGAGCGGGGATGGATATACACCGTTGTCAGCGAACTCCTTGAACTTTGCCACTACTGCAGGACGGTCCTCCTTGTAAGTCACTCCGAACCAATGGGACGGGGTGGAGAGGACATCACATTTGGCCTCGCCTGACTTGATCATGCAGTCTATAGCGAACGGGATGTAGAACTCTTTCTTGAGCTCCTGGCAGTTCTTTTCGAGGAATGACTCGAAAATCTTGCCGCTCTTCTCGAAATAGTCTGGAGTGAATCCCCACATGTTCATCGAGCAGAGTGCATTGGCTACCAGCTCGATATGAGTCTCGCCGTTTACGGAATTGTCACCGTAGACCTTGCCGTCATCCTCCTTCGCGATGTTCAGGTGCTCGGCGATGTCGGTGAGATGCTGGCCTTCGTCATAGGAGCAGATTCCACGGGATACTCCACCTGACTCGGACAGGGTGTGGTCAAGTTCGAAGCCTACGATGCTGTAAACTCCCTCGCTGTTCTCATGTGCGCGGAGCCATTCTCCGAGGATGCGGAACGAGTCCTTGCCGTAGTAGTCGTCCCCGTTGATGACTGCGAACGGTTCGTGAATCACCTCCTTGGCCATCAGCACTGCATGTGCGGTTCCCCATGGCTTCTGTCTCTCTGGATTCATTGTGAACTGTGCAGGAATCTTGTTGAGCTCCTGGGTCACGAACTGGAACTCGAGAGGCTCTCCGTCAATGCATTTCACATTGCTGTATTTCTGGCGCACAGTCTCCTCGAACTGTTCCTTGAAATACTCCCTGACGATGTACACGACCTTGCCGAATCCGGCCTGGACCGCATCGTAAATGGAGTAGTCGATGATTGTTTCACCATTCGGACCGAGACCGTCCATCTGTTTCAATCCGCCGTAGCGGCTGCCCATTCCGGCAGCAAGTACAAGTAAAGTTGGTTTCATTGTGCAGTTTGTTCTTATTCTCACAAATTTAGCTTATTTTTGTAAAAGATAGCGTAATAATCTCCGATATTTTGCTTTGCTGAGATGGGAAAATTCAAAGAACTCTGGAATGGTGACAACCATTCATTTTTCAGATATGCCGTGGTATCGACCTCGGTTTTCTTGCTGATAGTCTGTTTCTTCTCCGAGGACAATCTGGTCCGTCTCGTCAAGGCCGGACGGGAATACAGGCGCCAGAACGCTCAGATTGAGGTTTACAAGAAGGAGATATCGGAAATGGACCGCCAGATAGAGATGTTGTCCAATGACGTGGACACTCTGGAGGAGTTCGCCCGTGAGAGGTTCTTCTTCGCCGCTCCGGGGGATGACGTGTATGTGCTTGAATGATTCGATTATGGAAAATACTGAAAGACAATTATATCTGATGCGTTTCGGACGGGAGTCCGGACTGGCTGACCTCGGTACGTCAGAGTCTGAGGTGGTGAACGGATGGCTTGCAGGAAGTACGGTCTCCGAACTCATGGAGACATATCTCGAGAGGGTGGTAGGGGAGCATGTGTATTCATGTTTCGGACGACAGTTCCCTCTGATGATGAGGCTGTTCAAGGTGCAGGAAAGGATGCCCCTCATGGTCTGCCCTGACGACGTCACCGCATTCCAGCGTTATGACACTCTCGGCAAGGCCAAACTCTGGTACATAGCTGATGCTGAGCCCGGTTCGAGGCTCTATATGGGATTCCGGAGAAATGTCTCAGCACAGGAGCTCTATGACAGGGTGCTTTCGGGGACTCTCGAGGAAGTCCTGAACGAGGTGACCCCTCACAGGGGTGAGGCATATCTGATTCCGCCGGGTCTCGTGCATTCGGCTACGGCCGGCGTGGAAATAGCTGAGGTGGGGGAGTCTTCGGACATGGACTTCCGGATATACGGATGGGGCAGGCCCGTTTCGTCCGTGACTGCATCGTTCACGGATGATCCGGCAGGCATTTCGGGGGCTGCTCAGTCAGATGATACGGAGGAACTTTCCCTCGAGGCGTCATTTGACTTCATCAATATGAACGAGTACGATGAGACTCTTGCCATTATCTTGCCTTCTGCGCCTTTGCGCACGACACCTGGCAGGATTCCTGAGGACGGCCTGACGGACAGGCTCACCTCGCGCAGGGAGTTCACTGTCACGAGGATAAGACTCCAGGAGGCGCTTCATATCTATACGGAAAGGTTCGGATGCTTCCTTGCCTACTTGTGTGTGGAAGGCGAGGCATCATTCCAGCAGCCGCGCAAGGAAGGTGGAGTGGACGAGTTCATTCTCCGGAAGGGAGAGGTCCTCTTGGTGCCGGAGGAGGTTCCGGATTTTTTCATTGTGCCGAGAGACCGTTCCACGATTCTGCTCGAGTCTTTCATTGAGCCGCGTGTCGAGGAAGATGACTATATTGATCCGGATGCGGAGCCGCGCCTGCGTGGTGAGGATGATGACGAAGATACCACCCCTGTATGGGAGGAATAATATTGTACCGGGAGGAATGACAATGGCAGACGAGGTAAGGATTGACAAATATCTCTGGGCAATCAGGGTCTTCAAGACCAGGAGCGAGGCCGCGGAAGCCTGCAAGGGCAACAAGGTAAAGGTCAACGGTGCAGACGCGAAGCCTTCGAAGATGATCCGCATAGGAGACGTGATACGTGTCCGCAAGGCTGCGGTCTATTATACATACAAGGCTATTGGCCTGATAGAGAACAGGGTAGGGGCTCAGCTCGTGCCCGGATATGCCGAGAATCTCACTCCGCAGGAAGAACTGGACAAGCTAAAGGCTCCAGTCGAGACGTTTTTCGTCAAGCGCGACAGGGGAGCTGGCCGACCTACAAAAAAAGACCGTCGCACAATCGAAGCGATGTGGGACGGTATCAATTTCGATGATGATGAGGGGGATTATTAAAGGTTCCCGGAATACTTCCCGGCCTGCTGCGCGATGAGCTCGGCATCGTCGAAGTAATTGATTTTCATGGCATCACGCACTTCTGACAAGGTCTGGGCGGCAGTTTTGCGAGCCTCCTCCGTACCTTTCCTCAGAATCTCGAACACGGCCGGAATATCCTTCTCGAACTCTTTCCTGCGTTCGCGTATAGGAGCGAGGGTCTCCTCGAGCACTGCGAGAAGCAGTTTCTTCACCTTGACGTCTCCGAGACCTCCCCTGCGGTAATGGTCCTTCATCTCGTCGAGGCTGGCATAGTCCGGTGCAAATGCCGGGAAATGCTCAGGCTTGGAGAATGCGTCGAGATATGTGAATACCGTATTACCCTCGACCTTTCCCGGATCGCTGACCTTCAGATGGCCCGGGTCAGTGAACATTCCCATTACCTTCTTCTTCAGGTCTTCCGGACTGTCTGACAAATAGATACAGTTGCCGAGGGATTTGCTCATCTTGGCCTTGCCGTCAGTCCCCGGAAGCCTCAGGCATACGGAATTCTCCGGAAGCAGGATTTCCGGCTCAACGAGCACGTCACCGTAAATACCGTTGAATCTCCTGACGATTTCCCTTGTCTGCTCAAGCATCGGTTCCTGGTCCTCTCCGGCAGGCACGATTGTGCCCTTGAACGCCGTGATGTCGGCAGCCTGGCTGATAGGATAGCAGAAGAATCCGACAGGCAGGGTGTTCTCGAAATCGCGCATCTGGATCTCGGCCTTGACGGTAGGGTTCCTCTGGAGCCTTGCGACGGTCACGAGATTCATATAATAGAACGTTAGCTCGGTGAGCTCCGGTATCATGGACTGGATGAACAGGGTGCATTTGGTCGGGTCAATTCCGCACGAGAGATAGTCGAGTGCCACCTCAATGATGTTCTGGCGGACTTTCTCCGGATTGTCTGCATTGTCAGTAAGTGCCTGAGCATCAGCGATGAATACGAACATTTTGTCGTAGTCTCCGGCATTCTGCAGCTCCACCCTGCGCTTGAGTGATCCCACGTAATGTCCCAAATGCAACTTTCCGGTAGGCCTGTCACCGGTCAATATCACTTTTCCCATAAAATGTATATTCTTTAATTAGATTCCGCAAATATAAACATAAAATGCCTAAAACTCAACATCCCAGCGGATGCAAGGCAGAATCGGGAGAATACTTATCTGCTTCCATTGGCCGTAGTCATTGTAGATGATGTATGGATTGTGGCGGTTGGTGACATTGAACACTGATATTGCCAGACCGTGTGAGCAGCGGGGCCTGATGAAACGGAACGAATACGAAAGATCGAGCCTGAAGTATGGGCGGAGCTGGTGGGCATTGATCCCTGACATTTCGTATCTTTCGTATATATTGTCCTGATATTCATCTGTATAGTGATCGTACATCGAAGTGTTCCAATATGGCGGAAGCATGCCCATGTACTGGCTCCTGTAAATGGTCATGCGGTTGCCAGAGGACGCGGAAATAACGGCCGAAAGATGATGCTCCTTGCCGACTCCGGACTTGCGGATGCCTTTCACGGCCGTCCAGTCAGCCTGCAGGTTGAACACGTGCGGACGGTCGAACTTGAACGGAAAGCATTCCCCTTCATTGATTGTCGGGAATTTCCTGTCAGTTCGGGAAAATGTGTAGGCCACATTTGCGGAAAGCCGCGGGGATGACATCGAGGCTGCGAACTCCAGTCCGGCAGAACGGCCTGTTCCGGATTCCACGTCAGACTCCCACGTGTCGTCCATAAGCCTGAACATATTTACACTGGAAGTATAGCTCACTATGCCGTCAAGGCGTCGGAGATAGCCTCCGAGATTGAAATGAAGGGTGGCCCTTCCGAGATATCCTCCGTCGATGCTGAGCTCCTTGAAGCAGCCGGCATATATCATGTCACTCGTCTCCTCGGGAAAATCCGCACTTGCAGGGACGGTGATGTCCAGTGCCCATCCGGTAGGCAGTCCCTCCAACTGGTGAAGGTACTGGGTCATCCTGTCGAATGATATTTCCATGCCGGAACTATTGCGGAACAGGAAATCGGCTTTCAGATGCACATCCGTTCCTGTGATAGCCCTGGACCCGTACATGTGCAATGTCTGCCTGAGTCCACCGGAGATCATCATGCACTTACCGGTATAGCCGGCCTCCACGAAGACAGCCGGGGTGAATGCACCGCAGAGAGCCTTGGCCTCAAATCCTTCGGAAAGCGTGAATGACCCTGATACCCTGTGAGTTGCAGCGGCCCTGAACCCGATATCCTTTATTGTGGAAGAACGGGAGAACCGGGAACTCCCGGAACTTATCTCATATTCCTGGATCTCCTGTACAGAAGCGAATGAGGCGTAAGCCAGCAGGTCGAGTCCGGACTTGTTTCCGACAGGAGTCTTGTGGGAGGCACTTACAAGACCGAGGGCATTCCGGACCGTGCTGCATTCCTCCTCTGAGGTCACATTCAGCCTGTCCATGGACATTACGGCAGATATTTCCGTCACCTGCCCGGGCCTTCGCGGATTGAGGAATTCTGCAGCTATGGATGCGTCGAAGATGTTTCCGTTCACTCCGTCCATGTCATCCGATGCCGATGTGACTGCACCTGCCATGAGCGGCAGAGGTGAGAATCTGACTCCTGCACGGAATGAGGAATTCCTGCCACGGGACGGGCCTTCCATATAACCGCTGAGCATGTAAGGGGAGACGGAAAAATTGCCCGATACCCTTTCAAGAGGGCCGGATTTACGCCAGATGCGCATCAATGAGGATGTGAAATTGCCGGATGAGGCTCCGTATCCTCCTGTGCGGAAATCGGTATAGCTGATGATGTCCGGGGAGAATGCAGAGAAGAGTCCGATGCAATGGCTTGACCCATAGACAGGTACGCCTCCGTATTCGATTCTGGCGCTTCCTGCGTTTCCTCCCCGCACGAAAAGTCCGAGGGAGCCTTCGATGCCTGCCGACACGCCCGGAAGGGTGGCTGTCTGCCTCACTACGTCAGGTTCACCGATGACAGAAACGACTGAGGACGCCCTGTCCGGAGTGTACATGAACGAGCTTCCGGACTTGAAAATCGGAAGGGTAGCCGATACATAGGAACTGTCAATGGAAAATATCCGTACCGGCAGCGTGTCTCTGTCCTGAGCCATATCCCCTCCGGGAAATGCCGCGGCGGGAATGCAGACCGTTGTCAGGCAGGCGGACAATATGTGACTGAACCGGCTCATATCTGGTCTATTATAAAGTTCCTCGGGATGAGAAGGTCGGAGCATGCTCCGAATATGCCTATCCCGTTCCTGATGTTGGAATAGATGCGGTTCTCCTCGAAATAGCTCGTGATGTCATCTTCACTCTCGTAAGCCATTGCCTTCAGGAGGCTGGTCTTCAAGTATTTGTCGTATTCATCGGAAACGGTTCTGAAAACGACAGTGCTGTTGTCCAGTTCGGATTCAATGAAGAATTCGTATGGGTAGGGAGTCTGGTCTTCCGGCTCGCTGATTCTCAGATATGCAGGATGTTCCATTGAGATCCCGGGAGTCCCGAAGTCCGTGAAGATTTTCTGGTCCGATACATTGAAATTGTCCACTGAACGATGGTCGGTGCCGATTACCGTGGCGAGAATGTCTGAATCCAGGATCTCTGGCTCCTTGTCTGGGTCTATCATTCCCAATGGATTCCTCTTCATTACGAATACCCAGAATACGCCAGTGCGGGATTCCTCGGTGAAATATTTCACGGTTTCGCTCCTGTAGTCGAAACGCTTCCTCTTCACGTCCGCCTTGGCGGGCATGGTCGTGGTGGCGCTGATAAGTTTCTCTCCGGGAACGCTGATTTCGAGCCTGTATGTCCCGCCGGCCACGGGATGATGTTCAATGGTCCAGATACCCTTCCCTTCGTAACTGAAGCGTCCGACCTCTTCCCCCTCGAGGAACAGCATAGCGTCGGCATCTTCCACATATTCATATTTGAAGACACCTTTGACAGTGTTCCATGTCAGAGTCATCGTCTGGACGTCAGAGTCCCCGAGAAGACAATTGACGGTCACTTTCTTCTCGAACGATGAGGAGAATTCCAGGTCTTCCGTGCAGGCGGTCAATGCCATGAGCATAAAAAGCGCTGCCGGGACTATGCGGCATTTCATCATATCAGCTTGATGTCCACAGTGTCGGATATGGTCCTTCCTCCTGCAAACTCAAGCTCGACGGTGAAGGTTACATCCATCGGCAGTCCCTCGTCTATCCGATCCAGTTTCAGTGTTACGCGGGGGAATGCAAGCGGGTGGTATGACAGATAATCCTGAACATTGATCTCCTTTGGGAACTGGCCAATCACTTTCTTGTCACTGCTGATGATATAATCCTCTGTTGAGTCGTAGTAATAGAATCGGCACAATACTGCATGGTCGGAGATGTCCTCGCCGGCATTGCAGCCGAAAAGAGGGACAGATGCCTTCACGCGAATGTCTGTGAGTTCCTCAGTCCTATATTCGATGGTTTTGAATACTGTTGTGGGAAGTGTGGTAACGCTTCTTGTCAGGGGAGATGCGTTGCTGCGATGAGGTCTCTGGTTGCCGAGATATATCTTCAGTGCCTGTTCTATCTCAGGATCAGGTTCTTCAGCATAAGCATAGTAGTTGTCGCATTCTTCTTTCCGGACTCCTGCGAGTTGAATATTCAATTTGCAGCTGTCAGCGTCGGATTCGACAGCATTCATCCCGGAATGATTGTAAAGCCAGAGGTATCCGCATCCCCTGTTGGCAAAGATTATAGCCACATCCTCCATGTTGTTGAAGATGACTTTTTCTCCGCAGGAACTCAGCGCCATGACAGCGGACACCGCTATAGACAGAATGACAAGTTTTCTCATAAATGTATGGTTTAATGTACTAATTTACTTATTGTGTCCGGAAAAACAATTCAAACTGATAAATATCGCTCTCAAATCAGTCTTTTCGGACAATATCTATTCGGAACATGTCATTATTTCTATTGCGCCAATGGCTGAATGTTATAATACATTGTTTTATGATATTGGTATGTATGGCCATCTATTGTCCAGTCATTGCCTAAAGCTTTATATAAGGCATTATCACCATATCCATCAAAGCCCCAATTCATCAAGAAATAATCAGTATATGAGTATATCGGTTCTGTATATGTCATTCCTTCATATACCTCAGGTATATAATATTCCTTTTCCACTTCTGGATATATGATAAGATCAATGCTTTCATCATAAGAATCCGTATAATGCCAGGTATAATGTCGAACGGTCTTTATTTCGTTGACGGAAAGCCCGTCTATTACCCATGTGTGGCCACCAGCATATTCAGTTGTTTTAAATGGCCACACTCCGTGTTTGTTTTTTTCAGAATATGCGACGACAATGACCGGTTGATCATTCCGTAGATTTTCCTTGATTGTTCCTACGGCAAGGTCAGATTTCTGGCATGATAAGCCATAATAAGAGAGGGCCTCATTCGAAGGAAAAGCTCCGCTTTCAGTTCCGGAATACACCATTCCTACCCGATTCCCAACATCAAGCATCAGGTCATTTACGTATTCAGTAATATTACCGAGCTTTGTCAACGGCATTTGATCCCAGCGGGGTGAGTTCTCCGTGTAATTACCTCTTGTGAACTCAATCGAGTAATTGTGCTCATCTATTGAAAGCCCTGTACACTGAACATAATGATACAATCCGGACGGCTTCCCTACTGAATAATGCATGTAATATAACACCTGAGCCATTGCAACTGCCGTGCATCCTAATGGGCAATTGCATAAATTACCGTCTTTATTATATCCATATGGAGCTTTTGTATTCCATGGGGTGCCCTGTCCCCATTTTGTTTGAAGAAGATGAGGCACTTCATTATTGGTTATGTCATGTTCAGTTGATGTATAGTCATACCGAAGCACCCAATAATATTCTTCCGGAACAAGCTTAGTCTTTGGAGAAGAAATGTCACTTTTCAAAGAATTTCGTTTTCTATAAGGAATATTAAATCTCCATTCGTCAACAATTACAGACGATGTGTCAGTGAGGCGCATTGTAGATATTTCATCGGCCATTGCCAACAGATATGTATAGATACCTGCCTCTCTCTCATCTTGTAAGCATATACTATTTTCAGCAGAGCGTGAGATAATAGGACTCATTCTCTTGTCTCCGGCAATTGCAATCCATCCGGGATTGAGGTCATATAGGAAAACCAAAGTATCCGAATCTTGGATAATGAAATCTTTTGTCAGTATTTCTGCGTCTGGCATCAGGACTTCAATATAGTCATCAGCATCAGTTGAACTGACTCTGTATGGAAATGAAAGATTCTCCTCTTTGAGGTCTTCTGGGAGCGAGTTTTCATATTCAATAATTGAGTCGTTCATGATTGCAATGTTGTCTTTCTCACATGAGAATAGAAATGTTGCAATCGTTAAAAGAAGGAATACTTTTTTCATGAGCAGTGGTATTAATTATGGTGATAGCATGATTTATTCAATTGAGAACAGGCCTTCTCCATAATAGTTCCGGTTTACTATTACTAACGTAT
>JBJEBJ010000067.1:0-40715 GCA_051869955.1 Candidatus Cryptobacteroides sp. | reverse complement strand
CAACCCGAAAGTGGAAAATCAGGAATTATAGGTATACGAAATTGAAAAACTCAGGTATAAATGCCTGAAGTCCCCCGAAAGGGCAGTATGACTCAATATCTGGATTGACTCCATCCCGAAATATTTTTGCAATGAAAATGAATAACACTATTGCAGCGAGTGCACTCCATTCTAAGGCATGTCGCTGCCAATTCTTTCCAAGTTTCATAAACAATATACAGCTAAAGATTACTATCCTTCTCCATGAAATTCATTCTGGATTTCTTTTGCGAGGTCCAAGTTCCGAAATTGTAGGAAATTCCTGCGAGAATACATCTGCCGAGATTGTTGCTATATGTGTCCTCAACATATTCTGCGGATGAAATGTGTGAGAATGATCTCGAGTTTCCAAGAATGTCATATCCGGAAAGGCTGAAAGTAAATGACTTGATTGTTTTTGCCATTCTCAGGTTCAGCAGCTGTTCCGGTTTGTTGTACCCGGAGCTGAACCCCCGGTAACCGTTGAAATCGAACCGCCCTTCTATCTCCCATCCGTTGCGGCTCTGCCAAAGAGCTTCAGCAAAAGCATTGTATCGCCAGTTGTTCACTTCCGCATCCGGATAAGCAGAATACCCGTTGCGAGAGTTGGCCACTGAAGCGCCTCCTCTGATAGACCATCTCTTCAGTTCGTATTTCAGCCCGGCATTCACCTCCCAGTTCAGGTTGAATGTGCGGTTCTTAATGAACCCGCTTCTGCCGCTGTAAAACTCATTGCCGCTATCGTCCCCATATAGCCACTTCATTAAATCAGAGTAGCTGAACTCCTCCTTGTCAATACCGCTGAGCGGGCCTTCCGGGACATATATGGTTCCTGTTTTGAAATTGACTTTCGGGGTGACGGTCAGGTTCAAACTCTTTTTCCTGTTCAGCGGCCTGATGTATGTTAGATTCGCTCCAGCAGTGAAACCAGGGTCTTCAGCATTGACAGGAATGGAGTATCTTATGCCCGACACATCATACCAACCCGCCCTAGTAATCTCGTTAATGATCATGGAACCTGAAAGCCTGATATCCATGAAGCCGCTTCCCGATTGTCTGTGTCCTCGGCTCACGGTCAACTTGACGTCTTGATTATAGCCGGTTTCAAGGTAAATGTTACCTATGGCTATATCTGTCGGGTTCGAGAAATCCGGCACGGTTTTATTCGTTTCGTAAGATGGGGGAACAATGTTTCTTCCGCTTGTGAAGAACGTATAGCGCCATGAACTTCCCCTGCCGCTTATTCCGAGTTGCGGGCCTGCACTCAATTGCCAGCGGTCATTTATATTGGCTTCTGCTCCTGTTGATTTGGAGTAATGGTGCAATCTGTCTTCATAAACACATAATCCGAAATCAGCGCTTAGGTATTTCCCTGCATCCCTATTGCCCCAGTATCTTGCAGTGACCGTTTGCTTGAGGTTTAACTGCCTGTCATTTGCATATCTCGAATAGTAGTCATTCCGGCTATAATCTTTCGCATTCTCAGCATCTCTGTCGTTGATTGATGAATTGAAATCTGCATAAACGCCGGAATACATCTGCCAATTCTCAGACATGCTGACATTGTAATTTACGTAACAGTTCAGCCTGAAGTCATCGGATTTGTCAGCGTAGAGGAGGTCCCGCTCGTCCGATGTTGAAACGAAACGGGTAATTGATGTTTCGCTGCTGTTACTGCGGATGCCATCGTATGAGACGTCTCCGCCGAAGCGTATCTGGTGCCGGGCTTTCTTGTCAAGATAATACTTTGCCTCAAGATTTACATTGGCGGAGAATCCATTTGAATTGCCGTCCGTTCGGGATTCGCTTCCGTTGCGCTCGTCTCCGTTCGAGTCGATGGTAGAGGAACTGCTTTTGCCTGACGTCCTCTTTTTGTTGTAGAGGAATCGTCCTGTCACAGTAAATCCTTCACGGGCAAGATCTGAAGACCCGATTTTGAGATTGGCCTTTGCGGAATGGGTCATGTCGTTTTCTTCCCGGTTCCGGTTTGTCTCAAGTTGTTCTCCGGACTTCAGAAATGAAGTGCGGTGGGATCCTGCCTGACTTGTGTGGTTGCGGAAGTCGTATGAGGCAGATGCATCGGTATCGTATCCGTATATTTTTGATGTGCTGTAGTTTACGCCTCCGGAAGCTATATCGTACAATCCTGTTGACCTGTTTGACAACTGATTATGATTTACATTGTTGCCGCCTCCGAGAAGTGTGACGGAATTGTCATCTCCGTAGTATTGCGCATATATCTTGGCATTGTACAGACCTTTGGCCCGGTCATCAGATATTCCGGATTGTTTTTCATTGACGGATAATCCTCCATCCATTGATGCTCTGCCGAACCATGCTTCCCGATATTCCTCCTTGAGTCTTACATCCATCTCTTTTTTCTTTCCCCGCATTCCGGGGCTCCCATTGCTTTCCTTGTCGAACACTTTTATTTGGTTGACGATAAAAGCAGGAAGATTTTCCAGTGCCTTTGCCTGGTCATTGAAGAAAAAAGTCTTGCCTTCGACCGTAATCCTGCTTATTGGCTCTCCGTTCACGCTGACACGGCCGTTGGCTACCTCCATGCCCGGCATTTTTTTCAACAGGTCCCCGAGACTGGCATTGCTTCCGGTGTGGAATGAGCTTGCGTTGTATATCAACGTATCGCCTTTCATGGTTACAAGATCGCCCATTTCCGTGAGGGTTGCGCCTTTGAGTTCCTCAAGGTCTTCATCAAGTTTTATGGAAAGCCGCCTGATGGTTTTCGGTTCGCAGACAATCTCCTGGGCGTAAGGCGTGAAACCAAGTATCTGGACATTCACGACATATTTTCCTGCTGTAAACTTTTCAAGCAAGGCTGTTCCTTTTTTGTCAGTAAAGCGGAAAGCGGTCACGATGGTATCTCCTGCAGGGACGATATAAACTGTTGCCATTTCCACCGGATTCCCGGTTCCTGCTTCTGTGACGTTCACCTCGAGTGCTGACATTTCCCGACTGTCATCTCCTCTTTGACCATAGGCCGAAGAGATTCCGATGAATCCAAAAAACAATAATGACAATAGTCTGTTCATTGGGCAGGAATCAAATGCTCATGCAAACTAACCAGAATTAGATTCTTCTGGAGAAATTTAAAAAAAGCGATAGAAGATAATTCTTATGCCATATATTATCTTGCATATTCCACTTCTGCCATCCAAATCGCCCCCTCAGGGCAAACGTCCATGCATTCTCCGCATCCATCGCATAATTCATAATTTATAGTATATGGATCTCCTTCTTTTATTGCTTCTCTAGGGCAAGCATATATGCACGCTCCGCATTGGACGCATAGATCATTCAATATAGTTGCTTGGGGTATAGTGGAAGAAGATGAAAAAGCAAAAATGCTGATAGAGATGGCAGTCAGAAATGAAACTGCGGATATGACACGTTTCATATTGTTGAAGTTATTTATTGCACATTGTAAAGATACTATGACGATGCAAATATATATAATTATTCTATTACTTATGTACTTTTTGATTAAAAGTTGTCATACGCCTTATCTGACCGTCACTATCGTCACGCCGGCGGGGCCGGGAGCCCAGGAACAGGTCAGGGCGTAGGCTTCGTCGATTTCCTTGCGGATTGCATCCCTGAGGATGCCGTCGCCGACACCGTGGATGAAGGATATACGCATGCCCCTGTGTTTCAAGTTCTTGTGCAGGATGCTCTTGAAATATTCAAGCTGATAGGGAAGTTCAAATCCCTCCGGGGCTTCATATCCGGACGGGATTTTTTCGATGTGCAGGTCAACTGAAATCTCATTCGGTAGAGCCTGCGGCCTGTCCGCTACCGTTTCCTTGCGCTTCTGCACTGACCGTCCGATGCTGCTGACCAGCCGGGCATCTTCTTCGGGATTGTTCACGACAAAGTCGTTGAAGCCGGCTCTGAACAACAGTCCGTCTGTCTCTATCTCCACGAAGTCCTTGTGAACGTGACGGAGTATGCCCCTGTCATTGGAGTCCATCAGTGTCACCGTGCATCCGGGACGGAGTACCCGTTCCCTTGCGGTCTGCTCCCCCTCAATCTGTTCTTTTGACTTGCCTGCGACAGTGCGGTTCCGCCTTTTCTGCTGCTGCACGGCTTCCTCCCCAGGGGTCTCCTTCTTCTCCAGGTCCTTCTTCAGCGTTTTCAGCGCAGAGAAATCATTGAACTTTTCCATTAGCCTAATTCTTTATTTTACAATACTATAGCCCAAGGCGACCAAGGCCATGCCGGCGATAATGCTCACGGAAATATAGCCCGCAAAGCCCCAGAAGTTTCCTGCCTGCAGCATCATCAGGGCTTCCTTGGAGAATGTAGAAAATGTAGTGAATCCGCCGCAGAAGCCGACTGTCAGGAACAGGGCCCAGCTGCTTCCCTCATTCCCGCCGCGGCTGAACCATCCCCACAGCAGGCCAATCAGGAAACATCCGAGCAGATTCGCAGCGAGAGTAGCCCAGGGAAAGCATTTGCCCGGATTCTTCAGCAGCAATGAAATGACATATCTTGCTGCGCCTCCGAAAAAACTGCCTGCCCCTGCTGTCAGAATATTCTTGAATACATCCGGAATCATGTCCTCTTTCTTTTCATATACATGTGGAATCAGGCAAATTTATAAATATTGTTCATAAATTTGCGCACAATCTGCATATTATGGCATCTGCACCTGACATAGAGACCTCGACTGTGGAAGAAAGGCTTGAATTCATCCGGGATGAGTTCAAGTGCCTGGGCAATTGTCCCATTTGCGGCAAGTGCAGTTTCCTCCGGGGACGCGAGGCGGAAGATCTCTATGCCGACTACATTGAAGGAAAGCGCTCATTCCGCGACATCACAGCCGAGCACAGGAACAGTTGGTAAAAATTTTTTAATTCCAAGTATGAAACAGACAGTAGAAATCAGGCAGATCAATGATGAGGGTCTGCAGCATTCAGGTAACCTGCCGAAAATTGAGGTTGACCAAATACAAAGCGATGTGGTCGAGAGGTTTGCAGGAATAATGAAGGTCCAGCCTTCCCAGGATGATCTGGACAATGACGAACGGCTATCAAGGATATGGCGTCGCTAACGTGTCAGGTTCGGCAAAAGTTCAGGGCTGCCTTCGAGTCAATCCGACTTTCGGGCAGCCCTTGCCAATATAAGAATTAGAGAATTGCTTATGGCTCAGTGACCTGTTCGTAGGTCAGCGTCATCGTGGAAATGCCTATGCCGCCGCCCGTGCAGGCGAAATAATAGACCTTTCCGGCCTCGGTGTCGTGCAGGTTGTACACATAGGTTTCTCCCTGGACGGCCCATCCGAAAGGCTCTCCGCCCGGAGCGTACTCTTCAGTGTCCGTCGTGGACTCGCGCACCTTGGTCGTGATGGCGCCGAACCTCTTCGAACTGTTGCCCGTCGCGTGAACTCCAGAGAACCGTATCAGGCGCCACCCTTCGATGGCCGGAAGTCCCAGATACCTCGAGGATGCAAGCAGGACCACATAACCTTTCTCGTTCCAGCATACCCTCGCAGCAGTGGCTCCTCCGACATCGGTCAGGATGAACTTGTAGGCCACTCCGTCCAGATTGAAAATGCAGGTCGAGTCTCCCGGAGCATCCTTCCATTTGTCAGCCGTAGGCCAGTCCTCTCCCGGTTTCGTCGTGAAATCGAATGTCAGAGACATTTTCACGGTCTCCCTCTCCTTGAAATCCAGTCCGCCAATCTCGCCGAGATCCATGACACCGCTCCTCTGGGCAGTCAGTGCAGACGTCCCGGCCTTCTTCGCCTCAAGCCCAGACTTCGAGAAAAGAGTGATGCTGATACCTTTGTCATATACGCCCGGAAGAACCCATACATAATAAGTGTCTCCAGTATTGAAAGCCCCTGCTGCCGGGGTCAATGTAATATTGCCTGATCCGCATCCGTCATCAGGAGAGACGGATGCCTGGCCGTCGTTCCAGGCTACCGAGACAGTTCCTTCTGCAGCGATGGATTCCCCGCCATTTGCGCAAATCACAATCCTTGAAATCGTGTCCGCCCTTTCCTGCGTGAGCCTGAATTTCAGCAGGGAACCCACGTTGGCGAAACGTATCTCCTTGTCGGACAATGATTTTCCTATGGCAATATTGATACCTGCAGCATAAGTGCCGTCAGCTACGGCCTGCTCCGCAGAACTGATTGAAGTAGAAACTGTCCCCGGAATTTCCATCTTCGCGGCAGCGTCAGCCGGATACATTGCATAGACCCCGTCTCCATAGGTGATTCCGTCACCCTTGAACGGGACAGATGCCCCTTCTTCCGCAGCCGTGAAGACCGAAGATTTCCATGCACCGCCATCATTGAAGAAAACGTCGATATTGTCATCCTTGTCCCAGACCACCTTGCTGCCTCCTTCCAGATGAGACCTCGTCTGCTCCATCGATGCCAGGATGCTGTTGATTTTCAACTGGTTGCCGGTGAAATTATCCTTGGTGCAGCCTGCAAATGCCAGAGTTGCAGCCATTGTCGTAAATATTATCTTTCTCATGATATTCATCTTTTGGAAGATTCATCACCATCCGTAGTTGCCTCCGTCAGTGAAATCCTCATTGTTGCCGTCAGTTTCGGTTCCCCTTGCATGTACCTCGGTGAGTTTCACCACGATATCGTCAATGAAGAACCTGTAGTCCGTCAGATATTTCGCATTCTCCCCGCGGCCCAGGGCTGCGAGTTCCTCGGCCGTGAGCGCAGGAGCCGAGATTGTGATTACAGAATTCTGGTTCAGTCCGGCAAATGCAGCCTTGTAATCCTTGAATACTCCGTCCTGAGGGTTCTCCAGGACAGTGCTGCTTGCACCGTCGCTCAACGTGATTCTTGCCACCGAGCTGTATCCGCGGCAGTCTGTCATCACTGCAGCCTTCAGTTCAACCTCCGCATCGGCGAGCGAAACTCCCATTCGTTTCAGGCATTCCCCGATCTTGATGGTATATGTACCGGTGGCAACCCTCGTCCAAAGGGATTCGTCATAATATCCCACCTGAAGATATCCCGGCCTTTCGTAGCAGGCGTATGCTGCTGCATAAGGCTTAAGTTCTTCAGGAACAGTGTATTGACCATTCGGAGTGGTCTGGTTAGAGGCGTAGCTGTTGGTGGCCGAGCGCATGAATCCGGCAGGAATCTCGATATAGGAAGCCCTGCTGTCCGTCAGGTCGTCGAATCCGCAGGAGAATGCGACAGTATTGTCGTCCGCAGGGACGATGCCTGAAGCCGGAGCATGAGCATTGCACAATACGAATCCGGTGGAAATGTTGATATAGCCCTTCGAAGGGGCCACGAGAGCGGTCATCCTGACACTCAACGTCCCGCCGGCCTCCACGGCCTTGCCTTCAGGAATCTCGAAATATACGATGTTCCACACCGCATCCGAACCCGGAGTTTCCGCACACGGGATGTCTATGGCATTCCACCCGTCGCCGTTGCTCCATTCGAATTTCCATTTGCCTGCACTTGTGAACGATGCGGCACGCGCACCGAACATAAGCCTTAGAGCTCCGGCAAGCCGCTCATTGACAGGAATATTCACGGTCACGCTCTCGCCCTCCTCGAAACCGTCGAAGCGTACGCTCTGGTGAATAGATTTGTCAGCATCGGTTCCGGCGGAAGGCTGCGTGTGGGAAGGACATACGAACGAACAGCCGTTCGCGGCATTGCTCCTCTCTATGGTCATGCCTTTCTTGAAAGTACATTTTCCGTCCGCAAGCACTGCATTCACGAGCATCCTGCTGTCCGGACTGTCAATCTCGAAAATCTCGCATACCGGGAAGCTGTAACCCTCAGGTTTCACCACCTTGCCTGCCTCCTGTACCATATATATGGTCTTCCCGAGGGTCTCGTCCGCAGGGGTCGTGACGTGTATATAGGCATCTCTCTCCTCCGTAACGGTATTCGGGGAAACGGTGACAATCACATCCCCGTCCTCCTGTCCGCGCTCCGGCGAGAAGGCAATCCAGGTCAATGATTTTCCGTCCGCATCAGTGGCCGATACGTCCCAGTAGCAATTGCTTGATATCCTGATACTCAGCGTTTCACCTTCCGAAGAAGCGCTGAGAGAGGAGACGTCCACTTCGAGTGCAGCCTTCTCCTTCCGCTCGTTCCCGCAGTCGTCTGTACAGCCCGCCGACCATAGGGCGACCAGCACCGGAACGAACATTTTCATAAACTTTCTCATAAAAAATTGGGATTATAAAAAAACATTCTTAATTTTGCACCACACCACATAACACCTCAGTTGGTGCAAATGTAATATTATTTTCCAATAATAGGAAACAACAGATGAAAAAGTTTTTATTTTTTGCTGCAGCCTACCTTGTTTTCCCGTTGGCGGCCATGTCCCAGACATTGACCGGAACCATAGTCGATTCATCGGGAGAGCCGGTTCCCGGAGCAGCGGCCGTTATCACCGGGACCACTGACGGGGCTGTTGCCGATGCGGACGGAAAATTCGTCCTGCAGGCCAGGACGGCATTGCCTGAAAAAGCTACTCTGACGTTCTCAAGCCTCGGGTACGAGGATGTCGTGCTCCCGATAGCCGGGAGAACAGAGTTCCACGTAGTGCTGAAGGAAGCCTTCAACGAGATGGAGGAAAGTGTCGTAATCGGTTATGCCACAGTCAAGAAGAAAGACCTTACAGGTGCCCTGTCATCCGTGTCGGGAGACCGGATTACGAGCCGTCAGACCCAGACGGTGTCCCAGGCCCTCCAGGGAGCCATGCCTGGAGTCACGGTAACAAGGTCAAGTTCCACGCCGGGAGGCGAAGCGTCTATACGCATCAGGGGAATCACCTCCATGACTGACGGCGCAACCGACCCATATATATTGATAGACGGTGTCAAGGGCTCGCTCAGCGACGTGAACCCGAACGACATTGCCAATATCACCGTGCTCAAGGATGCAGCATCGGCCTCAATCTACGGATCCCAGGCTGCTGCCGGAGTCATCCTCGTGACCACCAAGCGTGCCATCCCTGGCGCAACGAGCATCTCATATACCTATTCCCTCGGCGTGGACACCCCGACCAAGATGCCGGAGTACATGGATGCAGTAAGCTATATGGAGGCGGTCAATGAATTGAAATACAACGATCTCCCTTCAGGAGGCTGGTATCAGCAATACGACGGGGACCTGGTTTCCAATTATTGGAAACTCAATGCATCCGATCCTGACACATATCCGAATACCGACTGGATGGACATGGTCTTGAAGGACAGGGCTATACGTCATTCGCACACCCTCAGCCTGCACACTTCCGGAAAGAAGCTCCGGTCTGCCGTAAGCCTCGGATATGACAATGTGGACGGACTCTACGTAGCCAACCAGAACTGGAAACGTTACACCGCGAGGTTCAACAACGACCTCCAGATATATGACTGGCTGAAGCTCTCCACGGACATCTCGTTCAAATACGTGGACAGGCTCTCACCTCATGCCGACCCTTCCACATATATGAGATATATGCCTGCAATTTATGCGGCTGTATGGAGCAACGGTCTCTATGCTCCGGGAAGAGATGCCAACAATATCTACGCGGGCCTCATGTCCGCAGGAGAGACCACTTCCAAAACCTATACCTCCGCAGGCAAGCTCCAGATCGATATCGAGCCGGCCAAAGGCTTGACTTTCACCGCATTGTTCTCCCCGAAATTCTATTTCTCCGGAGTGAGCGACTTCCAGCGCCAGACCGCCTATTACAATCAGGGCGAGACCACGAGCTCGAAATATATTTCCCAGGGCCTGACCACCACTCTCGAGGAGCGCAGGGGACGCTCGTTCGAGCAGACTTCCCAGATTTATGCAAACTGGCAGGCCACCTTCGCGCAGAAGCACAATCTGACCCTCATGGCCGGATATGAGAATTATTATTACAATACTGACACAATCATTGCGGCAAATTCGGATTTCCCTAACGACCTCATCGAGGATCTCAAGGCCGGCAGCGCAGATGCTGCCACTGCCACGAGCTCGGCAGTCTATGAACTGGCGCGCAACTCCTTCTTCGGCAGGGTGATGTACAATTATGCATCCCGCTATTATGTGCAGGGCAATGTCCGTCGGGACGGCACTTCCCGCTTTGCCCCTTCAAGCCGCTGGGGTACGTTCCTCTCGGCGTCCGCAGGCTGGGTTTTCACCGAGGAGGCCTTCATGAAGTCGGTCAAGGATGTCCTGAACCACGGAAAGATTCGCGTGTCCTATGGAGAACTCGGTAACGAACGCATCAAGGGATATTATCCTTATCAGTCCACACTTTCCGTGAACCATCCTGTGGCCTATGCCGGACAGGAGGTGAAACCAGTCACCGGATATGCCCAGTCAGAGGCCGTAGTGACCGATCTCACATGGGAAACCACATCGACGATTGATGTCGGACTCGATCTCAGCATGCTCCGCAACAGGTTGTCCCTCACGGCTGACTGGTATTACAAGAATACCACCGGAATGTTGATCCAGGTGCCTGTAGCCCCGGTAATCGGACTGTCCGATCCGTTTGACAATCTCGGTGACATGCATACCAAAGGATGGGAGGTGTCCCTCGGCTGGAACGACACAGTGGGTGACTTCTCCTACAAGGTAAATTTCAATCTCTCGGATGACGTCTCCATCATGGGAGACATAGCAGGCAAGGAAGTCATTTCGTCCGGAAAAATCATCAAGAAAGGCTATGAGTACCAGTCCTGGTACGGCTACAAGACCGACGGCCTGTTCCAGACCCAGCAGGAGGTGGATGCTTCCCCGACTCTCGGCACCCAGTATCCTGGCGACGTGAAATACCGCAATCTCGCCGATGCCGACGGTTCCGCAGAAATCATCAATGCCGAATATGACCGCGCAGTCCTGTGCTCGTCTCTTCCGCATTTCAATTTCGGAGGCAGCATTGACCTGTACTGGAAAGGAATCGACCTGAACGTCACATTCCAGGGAGTGGGCAAACGCAATGCTTATCTGAGCAATTATATGGTGCAGCCTCTCAGGGGACAGGTTTACAACTTCCCGAAATATCTTTCCGGAGGAGCTTCCTGGAGCTACAAGAACACGGTGGAACAGAACCGTACCGCGAAATATCCTCGTTATTCCTGGGTATCAGGCGGTTCGACAAGCACGGTCGGCAACTATGCATATTCCGACTACTGGATTATCAACGGTTCGTATTTCCGTGTGAAGAACATCACTCTCGGCTACACCCTGCCTTCCAGGTGGACGGACAAGATAAGGATGAAGAGCCTGAGGATATCCGCGTCATTGTCAGACTTCTTCACCTTCAGCCACTTCCCTGAGGGATGGGATCCTGAGGTAGGCGCCACTACATATCCTATCACGAAGTCGGCAGTCTTCTCCGTGTCAGTCAAATTCTGAAAATGCAAATTTTGGACAATATGAAAAAGATAATATCAATGATTGCAGGAATTGCACTTGTGGCCGTTTCCTGCACGGATATGGACCTTTCTCCGAAAGACGAGGCCGCTACGGGCAACTGGTTCAAGACCCCGGAGCAGTTCGAGATGTGCCTCAATGCCCTCCTCCATCACCATTACTGGCCGATGGAACGCAACGAATGGACTTCCGGGGAACAGATTGAGCTCGACCTGCTCACGGACGACGGCACGAACAGGTCTTCCCTCAGCCGTTATCTCACCGACGGAGTGGACGGTTCTTTCCCGCTTTCCACGACGATGTGGAACATATCCTACAAGGGAATCAACCGTTGCAACCGCATACTCCAGTCCCTCGAAAAGGTCAAGGCTGACATCCCTGAGGAGAAATACAATCACATCTACGGCTGCGCCAAATTCTACAGGGCCTGTTTCTACGGCCGCATAATCATCCATTTCGGAGATCCCGTGATGGTTCCTGAAGACCTTGACCTGGATTCGTCAGAGGACAGGGAATCTGCCTACCTTCTCTCAAGGTCTGACAGATGGCAGGCCGCCGACTGGGTGCTCTCTGAGTTCGACGAGGCTGCAGCCCTGCTTCCTGTAGCATATAGCCCGTCCGAGGTGGAACGCGCCACCAAGGGAGCCGCATACGGCATGAAGGCCAGGTACGCCCTGCATTATGCCTCTATCCGCAAATGGGACACATTCGGACTTGCCGACCCCGAGGAAGCCGAAAGGCTGTTCAGGATTGCAGCGGATGCTGCCAAGGCCGTCATGGACCTGAATGCATACACTCTTCATGAGGATTTCCGCGAGCTGTTCAGGATGAGCACCCATCATTCCCCGGAAGGAATCTTCGTCCTTCCCCGTTCCAAGGCGCTTTCCGGCGAGGATAAATACCAATATCTTTACAAGGGAGCCACCACTGCGAAACTGCCTCGTCTGTCCGGAGCCAATACCTGCACCACCTGCTGCCCGTCCTGGGATTTGCTCTGCGCATTCTACGACGACCAGGGCAAGCCTATTGACGAGTCTTCGGTATATGACCCGCACAATCCGTTTGCGCACAGGGACCCGAGGCTGGCCAATACCATAGTGGAGTTCGGCACCGAGCATGTTGGCGTGATATACCAGCCTCATTTCGATGTGGACAAGGTATGGTCCTATAGGGAGAATAAGGAAGTAACTAACAATGACTCAAGAACTTATCTCATAGCCGGCACGTCGAACCAATACGCGTCCTACAATGGTCTTGTGCTCCGCAAGCACGTGGACAGCGACTGGCTTAGTCCTTTCGAGGCCGAGAATGACAAACTGATATTGAGGTATGCCGACATCCTCCTGATGTACGCCGAGGCCAAAATCGAGCTTGGAGAAATTGACGCTTCCGTGCTTGAGGCCATGAACCGTGTACGTGCAAGGGCCTACAAGGCAGACCCGTCCGGGGATGGCTATCCGAAGATTACGGTCACAGGACAGGATGAACTTCGCGTGGTGCTGAGGGCAGAGAGGCGAATGGAGCTGGCCTGGGAGAACAACCGCCTTTATGACCTGTGGAGATGGAGAATTGCCGAGAAGGTGCTGAATTTCGCCAATTACGGAATCCCGGCGAAGAACCAGAAGAACCAGCGCAGATATATCGACGACGGAATGTGGTTCCACGGAGCCGTTCCTGAAATCGACGAGGATGACTGCGCACACTTCGCCGAACCAGTGGCCTCCGGCAATCCGGATTTCTTCACTTCCTACGCCATCAAACTGTCACAGAGGAAGTTCGTTGCCCCGAAGAGCTATCTCTGGCCGATTCCTATGACGACGACCGACGTGATGAAGAACATCAAGAACAACGAAGGATATTGATTTCCTGAGTCTTCGGAGTATCATCAGTCGCAGTTTCTTATTATATTTGTAAGAAACACTGAAGCTGATGGCAACTCATAATTTTTTCACGGTCGACCTCGGGGCGACGAGCGGCAGGACGATGCTGGCGCATCTTGAAGATGGAAAGATATATATGGAAGAACTCACGAGGTTCGGAAATCCGATGATTCCTCTCGGAGGCCATCTGTTCTGGGATCTGCCGTATCTGTACAATGAAATACTCAAGGGCTTGACAGAAGTCGCATCGCAGGGAATCAGCCTGGACTCAATAGGCATTGATACCTGGGGTTGCGACTTCGCTTTCTTCGGGGCTGACGGACAGCTTCTCGGACTGCCTTACTGTTACCGTGACCCGCACACGGACGGAGCACAGGAAAGATTCTTCCGGAAAATGCCTGCCGGTGAGCTTTACAGGCGCACCGGCATTCAACTCATGAATTTCAATTCCGTATTCCAGATGGACACCCTTCGCGCCGAAGGCTGCACTGCTCTTGATGCGGCTGACAAGATACTCTTCATCCCGGATGCCCTCGCCTATATGCTTACCGGAGAGGCGGTATGCGAATATACCATATCTTCCACATCCCAGATCCTGAATGCGGAGACCGGAGATCTCGACCCTGGGATTCTCGCCGCCCTGGGTCTGGGGCGTGATAAATTCGGGCGCAAGGCAATGCCGGGGGACATTATCGGTACTCTTACAGAGCAGGTCCGCGAAGCCACGGGTCTCGGTCCTGTGCCGGTAGTGGCCGTTGCCGGGCATGATACAGGTTCAGCCGTCGCTGCAGTCCCTGCAGAAAGCCGGGACTTCGCATACCTCAGCTGCGGGACATGGTCATTGCTCGGTGTGGAGACCCCGGGACCGGTCATCTCAGGCGACTCGTTCAGGGAGAATTTCACCAACGAAGGCGGTGTAGGAGGCACGGTCCGTTTCCTCAAGAACATCTGCGGCATGTGGATATTCGAGCAGAGCCGGAGAGACTTCAAGGATGCTCCTGAAGATGTCGGAGGACTTGTAGCCCTTGCTTCCACCACGGATTTCAACTCCCTGATAGACCCTGATGCCGAATGCTTTGCCCATCCGTCTTCGATGACAGGTGCCATTGACAGATATTGCCGGATGTCCGGACAGGTGCCTCCTTCCACGCCGGCCGAATATTGCCGCTGCATCTTCCGTTCCCTCGCATTCCGCTGCCGTCAGGTGGTTGAGGTGCTCCGGGAACTTACCCCGGTGAAGATATCCGCCTTGAATGTCATAGGCGGAGGTTCCCGCAATGCATTCCTGATGCAATGTCTCGCCGACGCCCTCGGCATGAAGGTCATATGCGGCCCGGTCGAAGGCACTGCAATGGGCAATGCGCTGGTGCAGGCGAAATCCGCCGGACTTTGTGACGGACTTGCTGCAATGCGCAGGATATCAGCCGCTTCCGTCTCCCTGACAGAATATCTGCCTGAGTCTGACACCGGAGCGGAATACTCCCGTTTTCTTGAAATTCAGGCCCGCTACAACCAATCTCCTGACGTGAAACATAATTAACATTCAATAAAGATGAACGAGACAAGAATCAATCAGGCTTACGAGCTTGCGAAAGAAAGATATGCCGAGACCGGCATTGACACCGAGAAAGTCCTCTCGCAGCTGCAGAATTTCCATTTGAGCATGCACTGCTGGCAGGCGGATGACGTGAAAGGTTTCGAAGTGCAGGCAGGGGAACTCTCCGGAGGCATCCAGAGTACAGGTAATTATCCGGGCGCCGCCCGCAATATAGATGAACTCCGTTCGGACATCCTCAAGGCAAAGAGCCTCATACCGGGCAGCCACAGGCTCAACCTGCATGAGATTTACGGTGATTTCCAGGGCAAGGTCGTGGACAGGGACGAGGTGACTGTTGAGCATTTCAGGAGCTGGATTGACTGGGCTAAGAAGAACAATACCCTCCTCGACTTCAACTCCACGTCGTTTTCCCATCCGAAGAGCGGTAATCTCTCCCTCGCCAATCCGGACAAAGGAATCCGTGACTTCTGGATTGAGCATACGAAAAGGTGCCGTGACATAGCCGACGAGATGGGAAAGGCCCAGGGCGACCCGTGCATCATGAACCTGTGGGTACATGACGGATGCAAGGACGTTTCCGTGAACCATTATCTCTACCGCAGCCTGCTGAATGATTCCCTCGACCGGATTTTCAGCGAGCACAAGGAGCACATGAAAGACTGCATCGAGGGCAAAGTCTTCGGAATCGGACTGGAAAGTTTCACGGTCGGATCCCATGACTTCTACACCGCCTATGCCGCAAAGAACGGAAAGATTCCTACCATTGATACCGGACATTATCATCCGACGGAAAGCCCTGCCGACAAGGTTTCCGCACTGTTGTGCTTTGTTCCGGAACTGATGCTCCACGTCAGCCGTCCTATCCGCTGGGACTCCGACCATGTGACAATAATGGATGACCCTACCCAGGAACTCTTCAGCGAGATTGTCCGTGCCGGTGCACTTGACCGTGTCCATTACGGACTTGACTTCTTTGACGGCTCGATGAACCGCATCGGGGCCTATGTGATCGGCAGCCGTTCAGCCCAGAAATGCATGCTCAGGGCTCTTCTCGAGCCAAGGGAGCTCATTTCCGAGTACGAACTCCAGGACCGCCATTTCGAAGTCCTTGCACTCATGGAAGAGGCCAAGGTAATGCCTTGGAATGCAGTCTATGACGAGTTCTGTCTCCGCAACGGAGTACCGGTCGGAGATGCCTTCATGGCAGAGGTCCAGGCGTATGAGAAAGATGTCCTGTCCAGGAGGTAAGCCATGGAAATCATCATCGGACTGCTTATTATAGCCGTGGGAGCATTCTGCCAGTCAAGCAGTTATGTTCCCATCAACAAGATCAGGTCATGGAGCTGGGAGACATTCTGGCTCGTGCAGGGCCTGTTCGCATGGATAATATTCCCGGCAGCGGGGGCAATGCTTGCCGTGCCTTCTGGCGGAAGCCTTTTCCGGCTTTATGCATCATTCCCGAAAGAAGCTGTGCTCACCATGTTTTTCGGTATGTTATGGGGAGTCGGAGGACTCACCTTCGGCCTCTCGATGCGCTATCTCGGGGTGGCCCTCGGCCAGTCGATTGCCCTCGGTACATGTGCCGGTCTCGGGACCATACTTACCCCTCTCTTCCTCGGACGCCCGGGTGACCTGACAGCTTCCGTTATATGCGGAGTGGTGGCAACATTGCTCGGCATTGCGATAATCGGGGTCGCCGGCCACATGAAATCCTCGTCCCTTTCCGAAGAGGAGAAAAAGGCGGCTGTCAAGGACTTCAATTTCCCGAAAGGAATCCTTGTGGCATTGTCAGCCGGATTCATGAGCGCCTGCTTCAATATCGGGCTCGGTTTCGGGGAACCTCTCAATTTCGGGGATGCCTCACCGGCCATATTCAGGACTCTCCCGGCCACTTTCCTCGTGACTCTCGGCGGGTTCGTCACCAATGCCGTGTACTGTCTCCGCCAGAATGCTGTCAACCGGACTTTCAAGGATTATGCAAACGGCAGTGTATGGGCTTCCAACCTGCTTTTCTGTGCACTCGCGGGCCTGCTCTGGTACAGCCAGTTCTTCGGCCTGAGCCTCGGAAAGGGTTTCCTGACCTCGTCCGACTCCCTGATGACCTTCAGCTGGTGCATACTGATGGCGCTGAACGTGACTTTCTCCAATGTATGGGGAATAATACTAAAGGAGTGGAAAGGCTGCTCGAGAAAGACCATTGCGGTTCTTCTTCTCGGCATAACGGTGCTGATAATCAGTTCGTTCCTTCCTGAATTATTGAAATAGAAACAGATATGTCAATATTGGACAACAGACCTGCCCTGAGCGCCGCTGTATGGCAGGTTGCAGAAACTGCCGGCTACCTTTGGGCCAAAGGATGGGCGGAGCGCAACGGCGGCAATATCACCGTGAACATTACCGGGCATGTCGATTCGCAGATGCGTGAATTGTCTGCTCTTGCAGGACCTTTCCCGATCGGTGCGGAACTGCCTCATCTGAAAGGCTGCTGGTTCTATTGCAAGGGTACCCAGAAGAGAATGCGCGACCTTGCCCGTGACCCGATGTCGAACGGCTCGATCATCCGCATTACCGATGACTGCGCACATTACGAGATAGTGGCTGACTCGGTTGTGGCTCCGACTTCTGAACTTCCGTCACATCTCAGCGTGCACGATTATCTCCTCGCGAAAGGTTCCCCGTACAGGGCATCTCTCCATACCCACCCGATTGAACTTGTAGCCATGACCCACAACCGGAAATATATGGAGAAGGACGTGGCGACCAGACTCCTCTGGTCAATGATTCCGGAGACCAAGGCTTTCTGTCCGCGCGGACTGGGAATGGTGCCGTACATGCTCCCAGGCAGCGTGGATCTGGCCAAAGCCACCATAGAGACCCTCGATGACGATTATGACGTGGTGATGTGGGAGAAACACGGTGTATTCGCCGTGGATACGGACATCATGTCAGCATTCGACCAGGTGGACGTACTGAACAAGGCAGCCCAGATATATATCAGTGCCCGCAACATGGGTTTTGAGCCGGACGGCATGACCGATGCCCAGATGCAGGAAATCTCGGACGTATTCGGACTTCCGAAGTAAAAGATTCCTCAGAACTTCATGTCCCGGACGGAACCTGTCTGGCGAGAGCCGGAGGTAATGGTCCCATCCGGGAGATATTTTTTGTCAATGAGTAGCATCGGACTGTCCCACAGGTTGAGGCCCGTGAATTTCTGACGTCCGGCCATAACGTCCCCGCGGTATCTCTTCCACGCCTTCATGGTGGCGTCGTCCGTGAAAATCTTCGAGCCGAGGGATTTCTCCGCTCCATAGACGGGATTGCCGTATCCGAGGGTGACCCAGGGTTTCGCATCCGATTGACCATTGGCTTGCAGCGCTTTCCCTGGTCGGGAGAGGATTCAGTACGCCGCTCAATTCCATGGCAGGGCCTGTCATGTTCAGTCTTTTCCAGGTCACGGACCAGTGCGGAGTATCCGGTCCGCCTGCGAATGCGCTGATATACAACAGCATGGAAATACCCGCAATGATTGTTCTGAGTTCCGGTTTCATGATATGCAATGATAATAGTATACCACACTATACTAAACTAATGTAGCAAAGATATAAAAAATCGTCAAAAACATTGTCAACCCGGAGAAATTTCATATCTTTGCGCAATACCACACCACACAACAGTATGAAGCATGGAATTTTCATATTTGCAGCATTATTTTGCCTGATTGCCCCTGGCCGCCCCATGGAGGGAAGGGACAGGGAGCCGTCCCCGTTGCGAGTGGGGACATATAATCTATGGCGCTCCGATCTCGGAAAAGGGGAATATGTCTGGCAGAACAGGAGAGACAAACTCGCCAGGTCCATCCGTGACATCGGGTTCGACATTTTCGGTATCCAGGAAGTTGACACCACCATCCAGAGGGAGCTTCCCGCGTTGGTCGGTGATGAATATAAATGGTTCATATTCAGTCCTTATTCGCAGGACGGGAAAGGCAACAAGGCCCAGGGAATCGTATATCGGGCTGACCGGCTCAAAATGCTCGAAAGCCACTTCTTCTGGCTTTCCCCGACTCCTGACGTCATGAGCTCCGGATGGGACGAGATGAAGTTCAGGCGCGGGGCATGCTGTGCTATGTTCAAGGACAAGGTCACTGGCAGGAAGTTTTTCATGATGATGTCCCACATGCCGCTCGGAAGGGAGGCTAACATGATGTCCGCCCCAATCATCATTGACCGTGCCCGGCAATACAACAGGAAGAATCTCCCAACTTTTTTCGTCGGAGACCTGAACACGAGGGATGACAGGCCTTCGTCTGCAAGTTTCCGTGAACATTGGTCGGACACATTCCTGTATCTTCCTGAAGAACAGAAAGATGGACCTTCCGGCTCGTTCAACGGACATGGCACCAATACTGACATGGAATCCGCCCCGAGGATTGATTTCATATATTTTTCCGAAGGATCTCTGACCCCTCTCAAATATGTATGTTTTGACCGGCAATATGACGGAATCTATCCTTCCGACCATTGCCCCGTATATGCGGATTTTCAGATTAACAGATAATTTTTGATTAAAATGAAAAAGACATTATCATTCATATTATTGACTGCAATGACAATATTCAGTGCCTGTTCAAAGGAAGACGGGCCGGAAAACGGCGGGAAGCAGGACGGACCGTCCGAGATTCTTGTCTGCGCTGGCTCCTACAATATCAGGATGTCCGGACTCGATTCCGGCAACAATGCCTGGGACATTCGCAAGCACAGGCTCGTCAAGTCTATCATTGACAATGACTTCGATATCTTTGGAGTCCAGGAATTCAGTTCCGTGTCCCAGAAGGAGCTTCCGGCTCTCCTCAAGGAAGCGGGCCATCCTTACGGCATGTTTGTTTTCAGCCCATATTCCCAGGAAGGCTCCGGGGACAAGGCCCAGGCTATTTTCTACAAGGAAGACAAATTCACATTGTCCTCGCGAAGGTTCTTCTGGGCGTCCGACACACCGACCCAGTGCACGGTAAATGATACAGGAACTAACGGCAGTTACCGCCGCGGGGGTTGTTGCGCCATAGTCACGAGCAAGGAGAATCCTGACATCAAGTTCTTCTTTATGGTCACCCACGCCTGCCTGAACAGCCTTCCGAATTCCAAATATGCCTATGTCTATGCAGAGCAGGAGGCCCGTTTCAATCCAGAAGGCCTTCCTTCCTTTTTCGTGGGGGACATGAACGCCAAGCCTGAAGCCCCTGCATCGGTCGAATACAGGAAGACATGGAAGGACGTTCGCCTGTTCCTCCCTTCAGCCGGTGTACAGGGCCCGGCCGGAACATTCAACGGCTTTGACACGGACAGGAATATGGAGAATGCTTCGAGAATAGATTTCATTTATTTCAAAGGTGACGGGGTGATCCCTGTCAAATACGTGTGCAACAATACATTATATGACGGAGCCTATGCCTCCGACCACCTTCCGGTATATGCGGAATTCCGGATTTCCTCCGGGAGATGACGGCCGGAAATTTTAAAATACGGAAAAGTTTGTGTATTTTTGCGCTACCATACCACAACACACCATAGCAAAAGGACTGTAGAATGAAAAGACTTTTTATACCATTGACACTGCTGCTGACCGCTTCCGTATGTGCGGGGCAGCCTTATACGTTGTCAAACGAGAATATCAGTGTCACCATTGCGGAGGACGGCTCGCTCGCTTCCCTTGAGAATGTAAGGACCGGGCAGGACTATGCCTCGGGAGGCTATCTCTGGCGTCTATATTACGATTCCCCTCAGGAGAAGGAAATCCAGGTGACCGGAGAAGGCCAGAAGCCGGAGATCGGAATTTCCGGGAATACAGTGACATTGGCCTACAGCAAGCTCGCCGTCAGGGGAGGGGAAACTGACATACAGCTCGTCCTGAAAGTCATCCTCGAGGACGACAAGGTGCGTTTCTGCTCATCATTGACCAACAACGAGCCTCATACCGTCATCCGCGAGCTGCAATATCCTCTCGTCAGGGGAGTCCGCTTCCCGTCAGACCACAAGCTCTATACTTCGGAAGCCGGCGGCAAACTGTATGACGACCCGGTGAAGAAGGTCAACAAACTTTCCGATTCCCCTTACAAGAAGCCGGAGCAGATATTCCGCCAGCATGATGTGAAATACGGCTACAAGGTGTTCATGAACTGTTTCGGACTTTTCGGCCGGGAGCAGGGCCTGTATTTCGGCAGCCATGACAATTCTTTCCAGGACACCTGGCACGGACTCCGCGTATATAAAGGCCAGGAAGGCCGTTTCGACGCCCTGGAATGCGGTTTCTACAAATATCCGCATTGTTTCTGCGGCCAGACATGGGAGTGTGACGCCAATGTGGTCGCCCCTTATTCCGGAACCTGGCACGTGGCCTCAGGCATCTACAGGAGATGGGTGGACACATGGTGGGAATATACCGCTCCGCCTGCATGGGTGCAGGACATGCGCAGCTGGCAGAGGGTCATTTTCAAGCATCAGTACGGAGAATATCTCTTCAAATATCCGGATCTCTACGGCCATCTGAAGGACGTGGACAAGTCGGTGAACTGCGACGCCGTATTCATGTTCGGATGGTGGGCCGAGGGAATGGACCACGGCAATCCTGACTATTCCCCGGACGAGACCCAGGGCGGGGACGAAGGCCTGAAACGGGCCATTGCCGAATATCAGGCTGACGGCAGCCATCTCCTCCTGTATTACAATGGCAAACTCATTGACCGCGAGAGCCGTTTCTACACGAGCGGAGCGGGCCCTGCGGTATGCCGTCACGACAATACAGGTTCGGAGATTCTGGAAAGATACAAATTCACAGGCCAGGGTACGTGGCTCGGGGAATATGACCAGAGGACGTTCGCAGTTGCCACGATGATGGCCCCGAAATGGAACGAGGTGCTCTTCGAACTGCAGGACAGGGCTTACGGACTTGGTGCGAGCAGCGTGTTCTACGACCAGCTCGGCTATATCGAGAAGGAGAGCACGAACTGGGACACTTCCGGAGAATATCCTGTCCCTGACGTGTACGGAATAGCCAAACGTGCCCAGTGCCTCAAGTTGCTGAGGGACAGGTATGCCGGGAAGGCTCCGGACTTCGCTCTCGGTGCAGAGGGTACGGTGGATGCGCTCGCGCAATATTGTGATTATACCCACGGATATCCGGCCAATGACGGGGCTGACAGGTTCATCAATTTCTTCCGTTTCACATTCCCTGAGCTCGTGTTCACGGACCGCGGACAGCGCGATGACGTGGATGTTTACTGGCACGTGAATGCGACCATCCTCGACGGCCAGCGCAATGACATCGAAATCTACAGATGCCGTGACCTCATAGACGATTCTCCTGTGTATCAGGCATATCTGGCCAAGGCCAACAATCTCAAGGAGAAATATCAGGACCTGCTTCTCGAAGGACGCTACATGGATGTACTGGGATTCACATCCTCGGATGAAAGGGCGGACGCAAGGGCTTTTGTCAATGGGGACAGGATGGCTGTGGTCGTGGCCAACCAGCAGCGGGACGGCCGGAAGGTCAGGACCCGGATCAATGTTCCGGGCTACCGTTTCGTGGAGAGTTCCTCTCTCTGCAATTCCAAGGTGGGCAGGAGGGGACGCCGTGTGCGTCTCGGGCAATATGACCTGACGGTCCTCATCTTCGAAAAGGACAATTGACATGGACCAGTTCATAAACATTTCTTCGGGCCATGCTTCGGCACGGCTTTGCAGGCCGGACTGCACCGGAGGGTATTACAGGGGGACGAGATTCGACCACTGCGGAGTGTTCCGGAGTATTGAATACAAGGGTATTGTGTTCTCTGACGAATGGTTCCCGGCATACAATCCCTACAAGCATGACTGCCTCACCGGCCCGGTGGAGGAATTCACCCAGAACGGATATGAAGCGGCTGCTCCCGGTGGCCTGTTCATGAAGCCGGGAGTGGGCCTGCTCAGGAGGGAGGACGACTCGCCTTATGACTGGTTCCACCGTTACGAGATAGTGAATGCGGGGGAGAGGGCAATCACTATCGGAGATTCCTCGGTGGAGTTCCGCCAGGCTCTCTCTGACGGCAGGAGGGGATATGATTATCTGAAAACGGTGGCCTTGTCTGAAACAGGAGACGAGATGGTTCTCACCCACAGGATGCGGAACACCGGCCGGATTCCGATATCCGGATATGTATATGACCACAATTTCTTCACTCTCGGAGGAATCACCGTCGGCAGCCGGACAGAGATAGATTTCCCGTTCCGTCCCGCAGGGGACTGGAGGGCCGCTTATGACAATGTCGCATTGACGGACAGCGGTATCCGTTTCAGCCGTGACCTGCAGGACGGGGAGGTGGTATATATGGGAAACCTCCGCCCTGAAAAGGATACAGGAGCGGAGGGTTACAGTTTCCGTATATGCAACGATCTCAATGGTGCCGCCGTGGAGGTCTCAGGAGACGCACGGATGGACCATGCCGTGTTCTGGGCGATCCGCAGGGTGGCCTGCGTGGAGCCTTACTGCCCTGTGGACATTCCTCCCGGAGGAGAGTTCCGCTGGACAATACGCTACAGGTTTTCTGTTTAGAAACTTACCTCCACAGCTGCCGGATACAGCCTGTAAGGGTCGTAGAACAGGGCGCAGCTGCTGACGAGATTCCCGAGTTTCAGCTCCGGGATTCCCTTGTATGCTACTGTCCCGTTCACAGTCACGGTCACTTCACTGTTCAGGTCCACGAGTTCGTCGCAGAGATAAATCACGACTTTTCCGCCCGTGGCAGTGCTGAATGTTTTCGAGCAATCCACAGCATTGTAATACGGTTCCGGAGCCCATGCCGTGGCCGTATATGTAACCTTTTTCACGTTGAGGCTGATGTTGTTGCCGTCGATGGTCATCTCGTAGCAGAGCCTTTCGGCCGGATTTGCAGTCTCCGGGATGTACAGGTTGTGGAAACCTTTCCTGTAGATTCCGTCCTGGTCAAGCCTTTCCCAATATACGTATTTAGGGTAAGGATTGCGTACCTTGTCAATGAGCCAAGGTATTGTCTCATAATAACCTACGCTCGTGTGCGTGGCGTCCGGGACCACTTCGATGTTGTGCTCGTAATATCCTTTGTGCAGTCCGGCCAGCCTGCCGAATTCCCTCTTGGTGTTGGTCGTGATGATATTCCTTCCGTATCCGTTGTCCTCGGATCCGGTCCTGAGACTGAATGCGATGTTGGCGCAGTTCTCAGGAGGGGCGTTCTGAAGGAATTCCCCGCCCGCGATAGGTCCTGCACCGGCGAGATAGTCGGCATAGAATGAGGCGAGTCTCTGGCTGCCGTAGGCTCCCTCGGAAACCCCGAAGAAGAAGAATCTGTTCGGGTTGATTTCATCCCTGAGGAAAGACTGGCGGATGAATTTCTCCCATACATATTGTTTCCCTTTCTGCCACCATCTGTAGAGGCTGAATTCCGATGTGGTCACTCCGTTCGGTATTCTCGGGATCAGATATGCGGCAGGTCCGGCACTGGCAGAATACATGCAGATGTCGAATCCGTTGGCCCATTCCGTGGTAACGGCTCCTGAACCGTGCAGGTAGATGAATGCCGGATAGCCTCCTTCAGGGCGCGATCCGTGGCTTCCCCAGTAATAGTTCATCTTGGCAGGGTTGCCGGGCATGTTGAGGTCTTCCTCAAGCTCCACAGGAATGTAGAATTTCCCGAGGCTCTTCTCCTTGTTGAGGGGAGTGAGGGTCACGAGCTTCTCTTCATCGAATGCATCGTTCTGCTTCTTCCAGACCTCCCAGACGAATTTCTCCGCATCCTCAAGCTCTTCCGTGCTGAGGGTGCATGTGGAGGAATATGGTCCCTCAAATGACGACTTGAGGGTTTCCGAGAAATATGTCCCTATGGCATCCTCCTCCTTGTTGAAGTCCGGCTCAGGTGTCGGGTCAGGTCCCGGTTCCGGCGTCGGATCCGGTTCGGGGTTCTCCACCGGCTTGTCGCCCTCGCAGGAAATGACTGCCGGACAGGCAGTTGCAAGAGCCAATATTGTAATTATCCTGAAAATCCGTTTCATATTGATATGTTTTTCCGTTAATAGCTGCTTACCGACCAGATTCCGCCTCCCCTGCGCTTGAACCAGACATCCACTACCCGGCCCATCTCGAGAGGGGTCCTGTCGCTTTCCTGCTTCACTCCGCTGCCGGAGGTCGCATTGTACATTTCCTTGCGCGAATCATAGAGCACGCAATGGTTGCGGCCGTATCTCGCATCCCTGGAATTGACCACAATCACACTGCCGTCATCCAGTCCGAGAGCTGTCCACCACTCGTAGTAATTGTCCTCGCCGCTGACGGCCACGATGTCAGCCCTGAGATCCTTGCTGAAATATGCCGATACCGGCAATGTCCTGTTAATCAGGTCATAAGAGTATAGCTGACGGCCTACTGCGAACATCGCGTAAGGATTCTCGTCATAATAAACGTAAGGCGATATGTACAGGTCGGCCGGGTCTCCCGGAAGTCCTTTGATCTCCTCGATTCTCGCCCTCGTCACCTTGAATTCGAAATTGCCGCGGCCGAAATTGGTCCTGCTAATCCACATTTCCTGAAGGAAATACCTGCCTGCCCTGCGGAACATGAGCAATGTCGAATTGTACGACCTCACCGGATTCGAAGTGCTGAATCCTATGCTGATGACCTTGTCCACGGCACTCATGTCTTCCGGACTCACGTACATGTCCTCGCTACCGTCATCGGAAGTGATTTTCTTCCTGTCGTCCACGTCGAGAATCGGGAAACTGTGGCCTGCCGCCACGTCGCCCTCCTGCATGTCCCATTCCACCGAAGCTCCTGAATCGCAAACATGGAACATCCTCTTGCTCTTGCCGTCATATACCACGCAGGCGTTCGGGCTGATGCTGAACGGATGCATGTACAGCGAACATCCGGATACCTCGCTTCCGTCGAATTCGAGCCGCCTCCCGAGGAATTTCCCGGAATGGAAAAGCTTGCTGGTGTTCTTCACCCTCGTATATACATGTCCGTCCTGGTCCGTCACGAGGTCCACGCGGCTCATCATCATCGCCTCGCTGACATAGCGCATTCCGTCCGGATATGAACCGTCCGTGAATACATTCTCGAGCGTGCCTACAGGGTCCTTGCGGAAGGTCTTCCCGCTGATGTCCACGGCTCCTCCCTCGGTCATCACGAGGATTTGTCCGACGGTGGTCTTGTCGTCGCAATAATGCTCATGGAGACCTATCGGGCCGGCAGGGAGGTCTTCTCCGTTCTCGGTGAAATATACATCCGGATATTCCTCGTAAGTCGGCATTATCCTGCCGTTTATGGAGGACTCCGGATCCACGTCAGTCACCCATTTCACGTCATCGCTCTTCCATTTGATGAAAGACAGTCCGCTATTGCCGTTCTCCTTCTCGGTCAGGACTATCACTCCGTAGGCATCGTATATCGCCTTCACCGACAATACCACTCCGGCGAACGACTGGATGCCTGTGGCAGGGTCCGTCACCACGAGAAGCAGGGTCTCGCTGTCAACCAGCCTGTCCGGAGTCCATTCGAAGTCCAGGGTGTTCCAGCTGTCTTCAGTGTAGCCCTCATAGGATCCGAGATACCATCTGTATTCGAGCCGGTCGCTGTTTCCGTTCCCTGAAGCGAAATGCAGGGACGGATGAATCCTGACCGTCTCTCCCATTGTCAGGTTGTATGGAGCAGGGCAGTCCAGGGTGACAGTCAGGGAGTTGACGTCATGATAATCGTAGTTGCCCTTGTCCTTGTAGCATCCCTGCACCGTCATCAGGACGGCGCAGAGCAATATTGCCGCATATTTGTGTTCCAGTCTCATAAGTTCCGCTTTTGTCATACGACGGGCACCTCCATAGGAGACCCGTCAGCCTCTTTAAGCCCGTTCTTCTCTATATATTCCTTGAATCCGAGGAATAGCTCCCTCAGATCGGAAGGCTCCATGTCCGATATGTCGGTCAGGCCGCAATACATGTAGAACGCATTGTATTTCTCCGGGGTGTAAGATCCGAGATAGCAGACGGATATGAATTCGTCCCACCATTCCGGACATACCGGGGTGTTGTCATATATCACGTTGGCGGTCAGCATGTCCTCGTATCCCAGGTCGAAATATTTGTTCGGCTGGAGACGTATCCGGAGGCGTACCTTCTCGTCGTCCATCCGCGCGCTCTTTATCAGTTTCACGGTCAGCCCTGCGGATATTTCGCCTGCTTTCAGGACGCCGGGTTCTATCTCGTATTCCGACGGGAGGGCTGTGGTCACCTCCTCGTCCACTACGGCCTCAAACGGCCGGTCATAGTCCGTTACCTCTCCTATCAGGTTGACTGTGAACGTGACAGGTATTTCAGTGGCGCCCACGTACGTGGCAAATGACCTGGTAATGTCCGCCAGCAGCACGGTCTTTCCGTCGATGAAGTCTTCCTGCTGGATGTACAGCATGCTCTTGGCGGTGAACACCGGGATGTCATCCTTGTTGCATCCCGACGATATTGCGAGGAGCAGCGCCGTCAGGAGGGCAGGGATTGTCCCGTATATAATTTTTCTTGTCATAAGTTCCTGGCTATTAAAAATATTCAAGTTTCGCAAGCTGCAAATTTCTGCTTTTCAGAGGATTCATTGCTCTGTGCGAGCAAAGGCCCGCGCGCATTTTTTTGTATACGCTACCCTTTTCCTAAATCCCTTTCCCCGGGCAAGGGACTTACCCTCGGCCTGAAGGCCTCAAAAGCAGTTGTTTCGCTCTGCGAAACTTATGTTAAAATATTGTCTCGTTCTCCGGGATAGGGAAATACCACCAGCTTTCCCTGAAACTGTCTGCTGAGTCCCAGGAGTTCGGGGCCACGTTCAGTTTCTTGCAATACAGGAAGATACGTCCTTCCTCTATGAATTCCAGCCTGACATCGGCCAGGAACTCCTTCTTGAAAGTGTAATCGTCGCTTATCTTGCCTGAAAGCTGGTTCTCGGGAGCGCTCCTGCCCACCTGCACCTCCTCGATATAGTCCGCGGCCCTTGCATAGAGGGCATCGTCCGCAGCCTTTTCCGCGAGGATGTAATACATTTCCGACAGCCTTATCACCGGCAGGATGTCCTGTGTGGCCGATGTCATGTCCCCGGACATGGACGGCACCGTGTAGCGGGCACATACACTGTTGCCCTCGGTGTTCTTCTGCACCAGGGTGCTCCACCTGTAGTCGGAGGTGGAGGAACTGATTATCCCCGCATACATTGAATTGAGCTGTAATGTCGTACCTGATGACCTGAACCTGCCGTAATCGTCTATGAGGGTCGTCTTGCTGAGTCCGAATATCAGGTCGCTGCTGAGCTTGTAGTCCTTGTGGGCGTCCTCGTTGCTCGTGAACGAGAACAATTTCCCGCCCGGTGAAGTGGCGTCAATCACCGTCCTGGCCTCTGCAACAGCGTTCTGGTAATCCCCGGCATAGTCATATACTCTGGCGAGAATGGCCGTGATTGCATAATAGTTCAGCCTGTAGCCCCTGAATGCGAAGAAGATGTCGGAAGGCTGCGGGTATGAACTGCTGTAGGTCTTTCCCGTGAAACGGTATTTCGGCATTAGCCTGTAAGTGTGGAGATTGTCCTGCAGGTCGTATTTGCCGACCAGTTCGCGTGCGGTCTTGAGGTCTTCCACAATCCTTTCCGTGAATGCCGGAATGTCCATGTATTCGCCAATCTCTTTCGAGAATGTGCTGTAATAAGGCAGATAGACAGGGAATATTCCCTCCTCGTCCGCCTTGTAGAGCGCCGGGGCAGGGGCGAAATAGCTCATTATCAGGAAATGGCAGAATGCCCTGGCCGCGAGGGCCTCCCCGTGGATGAGGTCGCGCTCTGTCTCGCCTTCTGCGAATTTCTCACCGGTCTCGACGGAAATCTTGTCTATCAGGTTGTTGCAGTTCGCAATGGTGTTGTATGCCGTGCTCCAGATTCCCGAGATGATGTTTTTCACCCCGTTAGTCGTGTAGTTGTAACTTGCCACGTCCTGGTAGTCGAGATTGTTCTTGTAGGCCATGCTCCACTCGTGGGTGTGGGCCAGGGCCTCTGTCATGCCGTAGGTCAGCTCCCTTCCGTACAACGATGTGGAAGCGAGCTTGAGGTATATTCCGTTCAGGGCGTTGCGGTATCCCGCCCCGGTCTCGAACAGATCATCCTCTCCCATGGTGTCGGCCGGCTGGATGTCCAACCAGGAGCATGAGCCGAGGCATGATATCGCTGCGGCGGCAAATACCGCAGCGAGGATTCTTCTTATGTCTGATATTATTGTCTTCATACTGCGCATTCTTTAGAATCCCACCTGTACAGAGAAATTGACTGACCGTGCAAACGGGTAGCTGAGACCCCTTTCACGTTTCACGGAGGATACGTTGAAGATGTCGTTCACGCCGGCTTCGAGACGCAGCATGCTCATCTTCATCCTCGAGATGAGACGCCTGTCGAAATTGTAGCCTACCGTCAGTGAGGAGAAACTCAAGTTGTTGTATTTCTGCACGAAACGGGAGGTCGGCCTGGTGCTCGTGAATCCGTAGATGCCCGGCTCCATTCTCTTGTATTTGGCTACCTGTCCCGGAGTGCTCCATCTGTCCGTAAGGACGCGTTTGTCCACGTTGGACTGGTAGATGCTGACGCCTTCGACCTTTGTGGCGAGGGTGGAATTGTACCTGTCTCCGCCGGCCTCGTAGAGGAATGACGTATATACCGTGAAATTCTTCCACTGGAAATTGAATCCGAACGAGCCCTGGACTTTCGGGTCGGTGACTCCGAGTACCTGCTGCTCGGACGCGGACCATTCATTAGTGACCTTGCCGTCCTTCGTCAGGAATATCTCGTCTCCCGTCGCAGGGTCTATTCCGAGCGACTTCATGCCCCAGATGGAGTTGAGGGAAACGCCTTCCACGTACTGGGTGAACGGCTTGGCGGCATTTTCGTCATTGTTCCTGAACGAGGACATGGCTTCCTGGACCCTCCTGTTGTAACTCGTGAGGCTCTCGGCCACCTTGCGGAGGCGGTTCTTGTTGTGGGCCAGATTGGCGTGAAGGGTGAGGTACAGGTCTTTCTGCCTGATGGCCTCCACGCGGAGATTCAGCTCGACTCCCTTGTTCGTGACCTCTCCGATATTGTCCCTGTAGCTCGTGAATCCGGTGGAGCTCGGCAGGGTGACATCGTTGATGAGGTCGTTCGTAAGCTTGTTGTAATAGCTGAATTTCATATATGCCCTGTTCTTCCACATCGCGAGCTCGAAACCTGCGTCAAACTGGTCCGTGACCTCCCAGCGGAGGGCGGTGTTGCCCATCGACATCAGGGATACTCCGAATCCGGTCTTGTACCATTCGTCCGTGTTCACATTGTATGTGGTGAGTGCGGCATAAGCCGGGAAATTGATCTTTCCGGTCCTTCCGTAGGTCATCCTGACGCGCAGGAGCGAGATAGGAGTGGATTTGAGGGCCTCGTACTTGTGGACGTTGAGTCCGGCTCCGGCAGCCCAGAACGGGGCGAACTTGTTGTCCTTTCCGAATGCCGAGTTGCCGTCTAGCCTGCACGATGCGTCGAGGAGGTATATGTCCTTGTAGCTGTAGTTCACACCTGCGAGGAATCCTATCGTGCGGGAAAGGCTCTCGGATGCCGTAGGCTTGCCTGTGATTCCCTGGGCATAGTTGATGGAGTCGAATCCGCTCGACGGGAATCCGAAATAGGACGCGTATTCGGACTGGCTCTTGTTGTTGAGGATGTTGACGCCGGCCTGCCCGTTGACATTGTGGTCGTTGAAGGACCTGTTGTAGGAAATGTATGTGCTGAAATCCCACGACAGCCTGTCGGAACGGGACTTGTTCAATGTTCCGGAGGACGGGTTGGAAAGTCCGAGAAGCTCGGAATTCTGCTTGGACCTCGGGTCGAGGAATCTGTCAGTGTTGGACAATCCCTTGGTGATGCTGACCTGGCTGTTCAGCCTGAGGCCGTCGATGATATACCAGTTCAGGGAGAGATTGTTCATGAACTCCTGGTTCCTGGTCTTGTTGTAGTTCCCGAGACCGGCCTCGTAGAGCGGGTTCTTGCGGACGGAAGTGTAGATGCTCCAGTCCCTCAGGGTCTCGAGGTAGTTCCCGCTGGCATCAAGATATTCGTCGTATGGCTGAGCTTTCGTATAGTCCGAGAAAGTCCCGTAAGGGGATTCCCGTGAATCGGTCTGCAGGAACGAGGTGTAGTTCTTGATGGACAGCTGTTTGTAAACATACTGGATATAGACTCCGGCTCCGGTCCTGTTCCTCATCGAGCCTTTCATGACTCCGTCCTGGTCCGAATACTGGAGGTCCACGCCGAACCTGAACGAACTGCTTCCTCCGTCGATGTAGAGGGTGTGCTTGTGGTTGAAGGCGGTCTTCAGAGGCTTGGAAAGCCAATATGTATCCACTCCTTTCCTGACGTTGGTGAGCTTGGCGTTGTACTCGGTGAGGCGTTCCACTATGTCGGACGGAACTCCCGCCTTGACCGGGTCATAGCAGCCGGCCAGAAGTTCGGTCTGGAGCTTTTCCCCGGCGTTCATCAGGTTGTAGTCGCTAAGGTCCGGCATGTCAATGGAGCCCACGAGTTTGTAGGTAATCTTGAGCTCTCCCGGGGAAGGTGCAACGGATGTGATGACAATGACTCCGTTCGAAGCGCGGGAGCCGTAGATTGCTGTGGCCGCCGCGTCCTTCAATATTGTCACGTTCTCGATGCGCTCCGGGTCCATGTCGTAGAATTTCTGCACGGAAATCTCGAATCCGTCGAGAATGAATATCGGGAGATTCGGGTTGTTCTCGAGGTTCGCCTTGCTGAGGTCCTCCACATCCAGTTCCTTGGTACCCACTCCGGACTCTCCGCGGATATACATCTCAGGAAGAGAGTTCGGGTCGGAACCGCTGGCGTTGTTCTCCTTGATCCTGAAAGAAGGGTCGAAATTCTGGATGGCCTTGATTACATTGGTCTTGGAGGCCTTGAGCAGCTCTTCCTTGTTGATGGACACCGTGTTGCCGGTGAAGCTCTCTTTCCGGATGTTCGCATATCCGGTCACGACCGAGGTCTCGATTTCGGACACGTCTTCGGCCAGCTTCACGTTGATCCGGCTGTTGCCGGCCCATGCAATCTCCTGGCTCACCATTCCGATGCAGCTGAACACGAGGAATGTCTTCTTCCTGTCCTTGTCCGCCGGAATCTCTATGCTGTATTCTCCTTTCGTGTCCGTCATCGTCCCGACGGAGACATTGTCCTTCAGGTAAACTGTCACTCCGGGAAGCGGCTCGCCGCCCATGTCAGTGACCCGGCCGGTGACTGGTATCTTGCTCTGGGCCAGTGCATTGAGGCCCGTGGCAAGAAACAATGCCAGCATGCAGGCGGCACCGATGATGCGTCCCGTCAGAGTGTAACTTGTCTTTTGCATATAAGCAGGGTTGATGAATGATGACGAAGCCTACTGAATCTTCTGGCAGCGCACGGACATGCCTTCGGAAAGATAGTAACTTGCGTCAGGGGCAAATCGCTTGTTCTGAGGGTCGAACGAGAACCTGAAGCAGTAAACTTGTGTAGTCCTTGCGGTACAGCTCCAGTAGTTTCCCCATACTCCGCCCGTCATCTTGTTCTCTCCGGAGTAATTGTCCCATCCGCCGGCTGCAGGATACCAGGCCTTGCTTCCGTCGGCATTGTCGAAGGTCCATCCGAGATATACGGTACCGGTGCCTTCACTGAATCCGGCCCTGGCCCATACACCGTCAGGACCTCCGTCAGGGACTCTCCAGCCTGCAGGGCACGGGTCATAAATGGACTTGGAACTGGTCCAGCGCTCTTTCTCATATATCGGATAATCCCCGTTCACCTTTTCTTTGTTGTCATAGAGCCAATCCGAGTTTCCTGCTCCTGTGCTCCTGTCAAAATTGAACTTGATGAATGTCGTAGGATGCGATATGGAATAATCTATGGTACCGGTCTCTGCAGTACAGTCCGTCACGATTGGCAGTTCCCCTCCTGTGCAGACTGCAGTCCCCGAAGCATCCACTTCTGTCGAACCGAGGAACGGATCCTTGCGTCCCCACTGGTAATACAGACCTACCGTTTCTTTTATCCCCGGAGTACCTGTCGTCGCTCCGAGATTGCGGTCCATCATTGTCCCGGCATTGTTCTTATATACCTGCTCCGCCGGCTTGTCCGTCGCCCAGATATGCCATGACCAGAGGATGTTGCCGTCTTTGTCCTTCAGGGCCACGAGAGCATTTCCCTTGCGGAAATTCTCAGGAATCCTGATGCCGACATAGCCGTCCTTGTAGGTCATTCCGCCCACGATGCTTCCTTTCTCCGGCATTTCCGTTGTGCCGAAACTCTCCCAGAGAATCTCAGCGGCGGCACCGTTCAGGGTCTGTGCCTTGTCATTGCCCTTCACTGCGAGGAACTTGTAGTCCCCGCCTGCGCTCACAATGTAGCAGTTGGCGCTCTCCTGTGAGGAGAGGTCGGCGGCCTTCGCCATGTCGATGCCGGAAGGATCTGTATATGGGTCTCCGCCCGTGGTCAGGTCGCTCACGGAGCCGAATTTGTATTCATCCCCGTTCTTCGCATACCAGCAATAATAATATTTGGTCGCTGCAGAAAGCCCTGTGGCGGTGACGGTGAATTTTCCGTCTGAATCAGGCTTCGCGGCGATTCTGTCTATCGGAAGTTCCGGGTCGAGAGAATTAGGCTTGTTGGAAATCGACAATGCGACTCCCACCTGCACTGATGTTGAACCTGTTATCTCTGCCTTGCCCGTGAATGTGACGGTAGTATTGTCCACTGACGGGGCGTCGAGGCTGACATTTATCACGACTTCCGGTACCGGGTCCGGCTTTTCAGGTCCCGGCTCAGGGTCCGGATCATTGTTGTCCGATGAACAGCCGTAGAGGATGATGGCTCCCGCCATTGCGATCGATACGGCGGACAGAGTCCTTAAGTGCAGAAAATCAAGTCGTTTCATAATATTGGTTGAAAAATGTTGTATAATGCCGATGTCAAATATACAAATAAATCCGATATCATGCGTTGCCGAGCAGGAAAACCAGATATCCGACTCCGGTAAGCAGCGAAAGCGCGAATGTGGATATGACGAGCAGAGGAAGCATCGGGTCGAGAGCCTCGTCCTGTCTGGTCCAGATGCCGTGCAGATGAATCGCGAACAATGGCAATGTGATGAGATACAGATAATGCCAAGGGTCCGGAAAACGCAGCAGGTTATAGACAGTGATGCATACAATGCCGCCGCAGACCAGCACAGTCTGATAAATCCTGGCATTGCGCAGCCCGATGCGAAGAGGTGTCGTGATCCTGATTCCAGCGTCTGATTTCATGTCTCTTATATTATTGACATTCAATACTCCTACGCTGAACATACCGATTCCGCAGGCCGGCAGGAGCAATATCCATGACGGTATAGTCCTCGCTGCCACGAAATACGAACCGAGCACTGCCACGATTCCGAAGAACAGGAACACATACACGTCCCCGAGTCCCCTGTATCCGTACGGATTGCGCCCGAGAGTGTATTTCATGGCCCCGCTGATGGCTGCGGCCCCGAGCATCATCAGGCATATCGGTTCAAGAGCGAGCAGGGTTCCGAACGATGAATGAATCATGAACAGTCCGGACACTATACAGCACAATACCATTACGGCAATGAACCATTTCATTTCCCTTATCGTCATTCCTCCTTCCCCGAGGGAGTATTTCGGTCCTTTCCTTTCGGCACTGTCCACCCCGTTGAGGGTGTCGCCGAGTTCGTTGCAGATATTTGACAATATCTGTAGGCAGACGGTGGTGAGGAGCGTCCAGAGCGCCGTGCCCCAGCCCACGCGGTAGTCCGACGCTGCGAGCATCAGGCCTAATGACACACCTGCGAGAGACAGAGGCAATGTCCTGAGTCTCATTGACTTGATATATGAAAAGATCTTACTCATTCTTACTGTATTTTCGTGGAAAAAGAACCTGCAGGGAAAGTGATGTATAATGTACTATGGCGAAGATCACGTTCCTGCTCCTGCAGTCGTACAGGAACTGCTCCTTCGGCGGACGTCCTTTGGGACTCCTTATGCTTGCGATTCTCTCGCTGAGGGAATAATGCCTGTTCTTCCATTTCGGTATGCCGGGATTCCTGTCACAGACGCACAGGACGCCGGGAGCCACCACCCTGACTATATTGTTCTTTTCGGCCCGGACACCGTAGTCGTAATCCCCGAATCCGTGCTGGTAATGTTCATCGAGATTGCCGAGTATCCGGAACACATGGCGAGGGACCAGAACGAGATTCCCGTTGAAAGTCTGGCAGGTGACAGGCAGGGTAGGGTCGGGGGCGACAATTTTGCCGGACAGGCTCCTTCCTCCATAGCTGAGTTCACCTTTGTTGTTCTCCGCGGTTCCCACCACTATCGCCCTGTGTCTCAGGAATGCGGAAGTCTCCATCAGGCAGGCTATCGCCCCTTCTTTCAGGATGGTATCGTCATTGATCCACAAGTAGAAATCCGGATTGTCCTCCGACGCCCGTTCCCATGCAAGGCGCATTCCCTGGTTCCAGTACAGGTCACCGTTGCTCCTGAGGATCTCAGTCTGCGGAAATATCTCCCTGACCGCTTCAGATGTCCCGTCCGTGCTTCCGTCGTCCACCATATAGACCCGGAAGATGTACTCCCCGTCCGCTTTCATGCCATCTATCTGCTCATAGCAGGTCTTGAGACATTCGAGCGTCTTTTCCCTCCGGTTGTACACGGTAAGAAGTATGGAGACTTTATGCTGCATGGTATCAGGAATCGAGTTTGAGAACGGCCATGAATGCACTCTGCGGCACCTGCACGGTACCTATCTGGCGCATACGTTTCTTTCCTTCCTTCTGCTTCTCGAGAAGTTTCCTCTTTCGGGTGACATCTCCTCCGTAACACTTGGCAGTCACGTCCTTGCGGACCTGGCGCACGGTCTCGCGTGCTATGATCTTGGCCCCGATGGCCGCCTGGATGGCTATGTCGAACTGCTGCCTCGGTATGAGGTCTTTCAGTTTCAGGCAAATCTTCCTGCCGAAGTCGTAGGCGTGGTCCTCGTGAATGAGGGATGACAGGGCATCGGCCGGGTCCCCGTTCAGGAGAATGTCCAATTTCACCAACTTTGCAGGCCGGTAGCCCATGACATGATAGTCGAACGAGGCATAGCCCTTGGAAATGGACTTGAGCTTGTCATAGAAGTCGAAGACAATCTCGGAGAGCGGCATCTCGTAGGTCAGTTCGACGCGGTCGGCGGTAATATAATGCTCGCCCATCAGCGTGCCGCGCTTCTCAAGGCAGAGCTTCATGATCGGACCATAGAACTCCGTGTTGGTGATGATCTGCGCCCTGATATATGGCTCTTCTATATGGTCAATGATGGTCGGGGCCGGAAGTCCGGAAGGATTGTGTACGTCAATGCATTCGTCCTTGGTCGTATAGACTTTGTAGGACACGTTCGGCACGGTGGTTATGACATCCATGTTGAACTCCCTGAACAGGCGCTCCTGGACAATTTCGAGATGCAGAAGTCCGAGGAATCCGCACCTGAATCCGAAACCGAGGGCCAGGGACGATTCTGGCTCATAGACGAACGAGGCATCATTGAGCTGGAATTTTTCAAGCGTCGAGCGGAGCTCCTCGTATTTGTCGGCCTGCACCGGATACATTCCGGCGAAAAGCATCGGTTTCACCTCCTCGAATCCCGATATCGCTTCGCTGCACGGCTTGTCGATATGGGTAATGGTGTCTCCCACCTTGACCTCGGCAGCTGTCTTGATGCCGGAAATGATATAGCCCACATTGCCGCAGGTCACCTCCTGGGTCGGGCACATCTTCATTTTCAGCACACCCACCTCATCGGCAGTATATTCCTGTCCGGTATTGAAGAATTTCACCCGGTCTCCGCTGTGAAGGGTGCCGTTCTTTATCTTGAAATAAGCTATGATTCCCCTGAATGAATTGAATACGGAGTCGAAAATCAATGCCTGGAGTGGGGCGTCCGGGTCTCCTTTTGGAGCAGGGACCTTTTCCACGATGGCATCGAGAAGCTGTTCGACCCCTTCACCGGTGCGGGCTGACACCTTGTACACTTCCTCCGGGCTGCATCCCAGCAGGTCGCACACCTCATCGCTCACCACTTCCGGGCGTGCGGAGTCCATGTCAATCTTGTTCAGCACCGGAATAATCTCCAGCCCGTGCTCGATGGCCTGGTACAGATTCGAGATGGTCTGGGCCTGGACTCCCTGTGACGCGTCCACAACGAGCAATGCCCCCTCGCAGGAAGCGATGGAACGGGAAACCTCGTAGGAGAAGTCCACGTGGCCCGGAGTGTCGATGAGGTTGAGGATGTATTTCTCCCCCTTGTAATTGTACTCCATCTGGATGGCGTGGCTCTTGATGGTGATTCCTTTCTCCTTCTCGAGGTCCATGTCATCCAGCACCTGATTTTCCATCTCCCTTATTCCGAGAGTCTGTGTCAGCTCGATAAGCCTGTCGGCAAGTGTGCTCTTGCCGTGGTCGATATGCGCGATGATGCAGAAATTCCTGATATGTTTCATACTGTCATGTACGGTTTACAAGACTCTATTCCTCTGGCTCCATACCGCCGCTTGCGGCTTTCAGCATTGCCAGCAGGCTGTCCTGAAGATTCTTGGACACCTCCTTGTCCCCGCCTTTCTCCAGTTCGTCAACGAGATAATATATGAACTGGCAGACGGTCTCGAAATCCTGCGATGCGTAGTCGTAGAATTCCAGATAGAAGGCAGCCGAGGTCAGCAGGTCGTTGCCGAGCTTGGTCCCGAGTTCCACTGCCTTCTCCGGAGCACCTGCCCGGAAATAGCATCCTATCATGTTCACCACCATATAATCGTTGGTAGTGAACCCGATAGGAACGGACTCGAGCGGCCACACGTCGTCAGGCAGGGATTCCTGGCACTTGTCCAGAATCCTGAGGGCCCTTTCCGTGTCACCTGCCTTGAGCAGGGCGTTGGCGGCCGATACGAAGAGCTCCCTCTGCGGAAGCACCCCGAGGAATGTATAATAGTTCTGATAGTCAACGTCGTAGTCCTTTCTCTTCAGGGCATCCCAGCTGTATACGTTCATCATCTTGTCATACAGGGCGTCCACGTCCACGAGACCCACGTCAGTGGTACCGATTCTGTTCTTGAACGGTACGAGCTTGCTCGAGAATCCCTCGTACATGAGATAGTCCTTCAGGCCGATGTTGATGTCGCCTCCCTGGCTGAGCATATTTATTGGCCTGTCCCACTGATAGTTGGACAGAAGGTCGAGCATGAACAGCTCCTGCTTGGTGATATAGGACTTCTTTGACGGAATCTCTATGATAATCTCGTCCTGTATGAGGTCAGCGAACTCAGGGCTCACGATCCCCGATTTCAGGGCGTTCTCCTTGTTCACAGGGATGCTTATCTTCCTCGACACGATGTAGTCCACGGCCTTGCCGCTCTCCAGCATGAGTTTGGCGTCAGGATGCTTGAATACTTTCATCACATCGCTTATCGAGATTACCTGATTCCTTGTGTCATAGATATATACGGCATCATTGGTGCCGTAGAGATATTGCTCCGGAGACACTCTCAGGTCGAGCGGTGCGGATTCGTTGCAGGCCCATTTCATCTGCCCGATATGCCAGTCAGTTCCGAGAAGGGATGTGTTGCAGATACGCACGTCGGTGCGGATGCCTTCCACCTCCTGGGCGTACCAGAGAGGGAATGTGTCATTGTCCCCGTGGGTGATGAGGATGCCCTGAGGCCCTACGGAATTGAGATAGTTGGTGGCCATCTCCACTGCCGTGCGGCGGTTGCTCCTGTCGTGGTCATCCCAGTTCTGCTGGGCCATGAGGGCAGGTACGCAGAGGCAGGCGACTGTGAATGCCCCGGCGGTCGCTGCAGGATATTTTTCCTTCAGCTTGCCTCCGAGCCATTCGTAAAGTCCCATTACCGCGAGGCCTATCCAGATGCAGAAGGCATAGAACGACCCGGCGTATGCGTAGTCCCTCTCCCTCACCTGGTAAGGTGGCTGGTTCAGATATATCACGATGGCGATTCCGGTCATGAAGAAGAGCAGGAATGTGAGCCAGCATCCTCTCTTGTCCCTCTCGAACTGGAAGAAGATTCCGATGACTCCGAGAATCAGGGGCAGGAGATAATAATGGTTTTTCCCCTTGTTCTCCGCGAGGATGGCAGGGGCGCTGCTCTGGTCTCCGAGGCGCATATTGTCAAGGAAGCTGATACCGCTCTCCCAGTTGCCGTAGAAAAGTTCTCCAGGGCTCGGGCTGTGGATGTCGTTCTGCCGTCCGGCGAAATTCCACATGAAATATCTCCAGTACATCCAGTTCATCTGGAAGTCGAAGAAGAATTTCATATTGGCCCAGAAGGACGGTTTCCTGTAGTCGGCCCCCGGGATCAGCCGGCCCTTGCCGCCTGTGTATGATTCGTAGAACTTGATGTATTTCTGGTCTCCTCCGTTCCACATCCTCGGGAACAGCATCTTGCCCGAAGAATGATATTCAGGGTCGACAGGGGAGTCCACATGCTTGTATTTGCCGTTGAGCGGAGCCCAGTATTTCCCGCTGCTGAGCGAGTAAGGGGCGCCGTAATACTGCCCGTACAGCAGAGGGGTGGATCCGTATTGCTCACGGGACAGATATCGTACCAGGGTGAAGGCATTGTCAGGCTGGTATTCGTTGGTCGGAGGCATCACATTGGAGCGGATTATCACCACGGCGAATACCGAGAATCCGATGACGATGGTGGTGAAGCTCAATATGATGGTGTTCCACACGGCTTTCCCGCTCTTGTATGTCCTGAACGCGCCCCAGAAGCACCCTGCGATGAGGGCCAGCATGAAGAAGGCGGCTCCTGAATTGTAAGGCAGGCCGAGGAAGTTCACGAAGAAGAGGTCCACGTAGGCAGCTACCTTCGGGAGATAAGGGATGATGATGAAGACGAGCAGTCCGAGAATCACCACGGACAGCAACATTATCTTGACATATTCCCAGAATGTGTAATGTCCGTCCTCCCTCTTCCTGTAGTAGAACAGGAATACGAGAACAGGGATGGCAAGAAGGTTCAGCAGGTGGATTCCGATGGAGAGTCCCATCAGGAAGGAAATCAATATTATCCAGCGGTTTGCGTACGGGCTGTCTGCCTGCTCGTACCATTTGGTCATCGCCCATACAACGAGAGCCGTGAACAAGGATGACATCGCATAGACCTCACCTTCGACGGCGGAGAACCAGAACGTGTCGGAGAAACAGTAGGCCAAGGCTCCTGTCATGGCACTGCCGATTATAGCTATTGCCTGTCCCGTACTGTAACGGCCTTCCTCATCCTTGGTGGCCATCCTCTTGGCGAGGAATACTATGGTCAGGTATAGCAGGAAAATGGTCAATGCTGAACAGAGAGCACTCATGGCATTGACGGCTATGGCCGCATGGCTGCCGTCCGTGAACATGGTAAAGAATCTTGCAATGAGCTGGAACACAGGGTTTCCCGGAGGATGACCCACTTCCAGTTTATATGATGATGCTATGAATTCCCCGCAATCCCAGAAAGATGCTGACGGCTCGATGGTGGACAGGTATGTGAATGCCGCAATGATGAACACCACGGCTGCCGCAATCTTGTCCCAGAGTCTGAACTTCTTATTCTCCATATTAGTTTTCCAGATATTTTAAATAGCAAATATACAAATAGATTTCCTTATCTTTGCAAAAAATAACATCTCAAATGGCGGAGAACGACCGGGAGTTTGACACATTAATTTGAGAATTTTTCCGAAAATATTTGATAAAGAGG
>JBJEBJ010000066.1:0-40894 GCA_051869955.1 Candidatus Cryptobacteroides sp. | reverse complement strand
AATGATGTAACAATCAGACTTACTTTGCATAATGATATGCTTATCATAATAGAGATTATGAGAAGCTTCTCATAAATTCTTCCACGAATGCAAGTCGCTGCTCAATCTCGGCAAATGCCAGTGCAGGGACTTCGGTTCGCAGATAGCTTCGATATCACTCAACATGTTACAATATAATCTATTGGCGTACGTCAAGAGGTTCGAGTCATACGAGACCATCGGCGGATTGTTCCGCGACATCACCGCAGAAACCGTCGAGCTCTCGGTTGTCGAGAAACTGTGGGGCATCATCCAGGAGGTCGTCTCAGCTGTTGCCGAGTTCTTCTCCACTGACTTTGATGAACTCTTGACCAATGTCATATCAAATAACAAACAATTGCAGGCTATGGTTGGGATCGTTCAACGGCTACAACCGGCCGCGTAAATCACTTGCGAAACTCAAATTAATAACTTTATAAAGAATATTAAATTGTAAAAGAGAAGTTAAAGTTTCTAGAATAGGTATAAATATTGCTAAATAATGTGCTGAAGATGCAGGAGATGTTGATGTTCTTCTATGTGTAGAAACATGAAATTATTTTGGATATTATAAAATATTTGTATCTTTGCATCGGAGTTCATCTCTCATTTGAGAGAAGGAAATCGAAGGACGCAAGCCATTGATGCTATGCGTCCTTTGCCTTTTATATGGTTTAGCGAACCCAACATCCTGTAAGTTTACTCCCCACTGACACTATGTGTCAAATATCTGCTCTACCTTTGGCCTTCAGTAGAACAATACACTTTAACATGGCCAAGGTAACGGATACGCTTTATGACAGTTTCGTGTCCTTTCTGAAAGAGCTGGGATGCGAACATCAATTCAGGGACAATTTCTATTCCTACAACCGGTGTACGGCATTCTGCCGTGACATCTGGGACGTTATGTGCGGAGACGAATACTTCATCAACAGGGCATTCTGTTGGGAGGAGACAGAGCAGGGAAAGGAATACTGGAAAAAGATTTCGGAAAGCTGGGAGAAAAGATGCTGTACACCCATTCAAAGAGTATAGGTGGTTTACGTATGTCATCCGTATCCCACCTATACAAGACATTACCATCAACAGTAAGTCCGTCCGCGGGCGAGATGCCATTGCACAAAAAAGCGGGGGCTCCTCTCAAATGCAACGAAGGCTCTACCAAAGCCCGGATACAAAATGAGCATTGCCCACGCTAATGCGCAGGCGTTGTGCCCATTGCTTTCCCGTATCCATTGAAAAGTTGGTAGATTTTCGTTGCCGGTAAACAATAGCAAAACGCTGTTATATGTCAGTGTCAGTAGATATCATACTACTTGCTCCCACAAAGGTAGACAATTTTTTCGAATATGGGCCGCAATGACGGCCACAATACGCACCGGAGTTGATGTCAGGCTCCGGTGCAGGATTCCCGTATAGGGAAGGCTCATTCCGGCGTTATGCCGATGTAACCATTCGCAATGTGAATTGCGTTGATTCAGATTCTGAATACTTCATACTGTCGCGGCAGGACTAGTTCAGTATCAATCACTCATAAGCAATTAGCGTATGAAAAACACATCACCATCAACAAAAGAACTTGTCCTCGAAAACAATACATCTGAGGCGAAGTTCGCGATTCTTCTCACAGACCTCAGCAACATCAGAACTTCCGGCAAGAAGATCATTGCCCAATCCTGTCCGGATGTCCTGCACGGCGAAGCCGACGACTTCGTCTATGGCATCAACACCGCCGCAGCAGCTATGGCACACATAGCAGCACCGGGAGATTCCGAACGGAGCAACAGAATCCTGAAGTCGGCAGGCCTGGAGGACCTCGCTGAAGAGCCATTTGAGGACTAGTTCAATATGCTTACCGGAGGCGGACTTTTCCGCCTCCTTTTCTTGATATTCAATCAGTTTTTCGTTATATTTGCATTGGCAAACCATACGTGCCCTACCCAGTTCCGGGGTGGCACATCAGGTATGGACCCGTCTTGCGGCATTCTGTCCGACAAGGTGAAGATGACATTAGGAACCGGCAGCACGGGGTCTAGGCCGTGCGTCTGGTGTTCATCCGTCCCCAGTGAAGTATACATACCGTCCGTGCCGGGTGGCCGGACTTTGTCAAACCAAAATCTGTTTTGCCATGATCAGGTTCGTAAAGGGATTCTTCAGGATTCTCTGGAAAATGACTGTAGGACTTCTTGTCTACGTGATTTACGCCGTCACCGAGTAGTCCGGCCAATGAAATATAAAACAAGACAGGTCTCCCCTATCAGGAAGACCCGTCCTTTCGTGTACACACCGAAGGATTACTTCACGCTTTCCTTACGGTATGCCTTGCCGAGTTTCTCAAGAACAAGAGTGGCCTTGCGCACTCTTGCACGTGCCGCCTTGTTGTCGACCTTGTCGATGTCGGCTGAAATCGCGGCCACCTGGGCCTTGATCCGGTTGATGAGTTCTGTCATGATTGTGATATATTTGATTATTGGGTTGTTTACAGATTGAAGCGGTTCCAGCTGTAGAGATTGAGGAATTCGAATCCGACCCCGTATGTCGCAGTAGCGGATGTGTAGTCGGAGTACTTTGTGGCCTGCGAGCTGACATTGTTGTCCTTTCCACGGCTTGAGCCGTCGGGATTGGTCATCGAGGAGGTATCTGCATAGGTTCCCTTCGCCGTATGGGAGTAGAATGTATAGTAGGATGCAGTCACCTTTCCGCTGTACTGCTGAATCTCTGTCTTTATCGGGACCCAGACCGAGTTGGCATTCTCGACAAAGATCGAGATGTAGTAGGTCACCGACTCAGGCATTGCGAGCTGCGAGAAGCGGTTGCTCTTGAGGTTGATCGCGTTGGTGCAGTTCTCATGCCAATAGGTCTTGTTGATGGCTGCGAACTTGCTCTCCACAGTGGATGCCCCGGGTAGGTTCACGCTCGCCGACTGTCCGCTCAAAGTGTACGAGTACTTGTAGGCGGTATTGTCCACCTCCGGTTCATACACGTTGTACTCAGTTGTGGTCGGGCTACCTGCAGTGTTGTAGTCCCAGTTGCAGGAGGACGTCCAACCCATACCGACGACACACTTGAATGTGCACCCGAAGGTGTTGCCGCTCATCTCGAGAAGCGGACGCTTTGTGGATGTGTTCCATCCGATCTTGAATGTGACAGGGTCCGCAATGATGATGTTGTGCAGGTTCCGTCCGCCGTATCCGTCGTATGAGGCCACCTGGGTGTCCTTGTTGGCATAGACGGCATCAGACATCCGGGAACCGGTGTACCATCCGGCACCACGGTAGCTGTAGCCCCCGTCGTCTCCCCAGACATAGCCGTACGTGGCGTTGGTGGAAGTGGTCCCGTCAGAGGTGACGAACCCACCGTTCAGGTCACAGTAGTCATACTGGACCGCCCTGTCACCCAGTGTGCATATCCCCACATCCGCCCTGATGTACCTGTTCGGTATGGAGAGGTCCTCGCTCAATGCGCATATGCCCTTGTCCGCATCCATCACATAGATCCTGCAGTCCCGGCCGTCTACTGTGGCCGGAGTGCCGGATGTGTTCCTCAGGGTCATTGAACAGCCATCGCAGAAGTATGGCTGCTCGATTGATGTCCTCGACCCCGGGACATAGCTGAATGCCGAGTTTCCTCCCTTCTGGAAGAGCAGCGGCGTCGCATTGAAAAGTACCGGGCTGATGGACGTCGAACGGAGTTTGCCGACGAAATAGACATCGCACAGGAAATCTATGTATGAGGGGTTATAGGCTGCGATATATGTCTCTCCTCCGAGGCTCCAGCCTTCTGATGACGGGAAGGTGTCCGCACTCCCGAGATAGAACTTCGGTGTGACGATGTCGTAGTCGGCAAAATAGGACACGGATTCGGCCTTGGCTGATGACAATGTCACCTCGAACGGTGTGTTGAATCCGCTGTGGTATCCGTCAAGGTGATAGCCCACGGAAAGCGCCGAATTGATGGAGGACGATGCCCCGGTGTTGCTCATCTTGAGTGTGAGGACGGCGGAAGGGCCGTCGTCCATAGTGCCGCCCAAGGAGACATTTCCCGAGAAACAGATGCCTGCAATCCTTTCGGAAACGGACCCTGTCGTGCCGGTCATCTGTTCGGTCGGGGTGATCCTCGTGCCGATCGGGGAGAACAGCGACAGGTCGAACCCGTATTGTCCCCAGTCCTCCATGACGTTGAGATTGTACCCGTCACTGTCGGTAAGGTAGATGTAGAACTGGTCAGTCCTTCCGTTGACCACAGGGTATGGATAGCACTGGGGCTCGGCTATCCCTTCGCCGGGACGGGCCCTGCCACCGTCACCGATGACCATCAGCGGATAGTGTCCCACAAGGGAGCCGTCCTCGAGGGTGAAGTCTGTGACGAGCTTGCCGTCAGCGTCAACAAGACAGAGCGTGTTGGATTCCTGCGTGGCGTCTATGCACTTGATGGTGCAGAAGTAGTCACCGGACGAATAAGTAATCTCACCGGTCTCGAAGTCCGGGCTCGCGTTTCCGTCAGCTCCGAGCACTGCGAGGGAATGTCCCGGAAGGCCCTCCCCTATGAAGTCCTCGAGATATCCGTTTATGCCAAGGCACAACAGGGAGCTCTCGCCCACATAGATATTGTCCAGTCCATGAAGTCCCTGCTCCACGTAAGCCGAACAGAGTGAACCGTTGTAGTCCACGTCCGGGTCGATCTTCCAGGAGACGTTGTCAAGGTTCTTCGTCAGGCACAGGGCTACTCCCATATCCACGTTGCGTATGATGTCGAAGTTCGAGCAGTTGTCCTGCCCGAGGTATATCCTGTAGGTGATGGTGCCCGAGAGCGCGAAACCGCTCTGAAACTCGCAGTCTACCTCGATATAGGTGCACAGGTCGGCCACGGTGATGTTCGTCGGGGTCTTCTTCCACGGGTCGGTATTGCCCGGAAGAAGGGTCCCCTGACAGTTCTCCAGGGCATAGAAGTACACCTCGCCTCCCGCATTGAGACTCTGCAGGTCGGAGGTCGAGGCATAGTCACCGGTGGTGACCTCCGATGCGGAAGTGACCTTGCTGCCGCCGTGTCCGTTCATCCTGAAAGGAGTGACTGCCGCAGCACCGTTGGACAGGCGGACCGCAGTGACCCTGAGCCCCGCCAGGGCATCGGTATCGATGCGGAAACGTATCTTGCTGACCAGTCTCACGAGCGACACAGGCAACTGGACAAGGGAGCCGGACGGTGTGTAAGCCTCCCTGCTCCATACCATGGGAACGCCACGGCTGTTGAGTGTGCTGACATAGCCCGAGGCATCCAGTTCCATCCTGTAAGAAAGAATGTCCGATTCCTTCTCCATAGGGTCCATCCTCCCGACGTTGGCAACAGCGTAGACGTTGTAAGGGACATCCTTTGCGAGGAGGACGGTCGCCACGGACGGGGTCGTGATATATTCCGAGGCGGCAAGCAGACCGTCCCTGTAGAAGAAGATGTTGATGTTCTTCACTTCACTCTCGCCGGAGCTCACCGAGCTTCTGGTATCCACGTTATCCATACCCTGTATAGAAGGAACAACTTGAACCTTCACCGTCTCTTCTCCTTCCCTGACACCGGGAAGGTCCACTTCGTGCAGTGTGCACGAGCTTATGGCCGCAAGAGCGGCAGCCATCAGTGTGATCTTTCTTTTCATCGCTGTAATCTTGTTTGTTGATATTCTGTCAGAGCAGCTCGTCATAGATGAGCCCTTCCTCCCACGGGATGACGGTGACGCTGACCTCGCCCCTGGCGTAGTCAACACCGAGGAAGATGTCGTCGAGGTCTTCTGCGCTCCAGTCATAGCCGGTGGACCTTATCATCCTTCCGAGGTCATAGGGAAAGGTACGTCCGTCACGGCCGGTGATGTCCATGACAAGGGAGTCGTCCCCCTGCCGCATCAGACGGAAGTACCATACCCCGTCAGCTGTCCGCCCGGGAGAATGGAGGAACGGGCCTCCGACAGGTTCGAGCGTGTCCAGGTCAAGTCCTGCCCATCCTCCCTTGACGGTGACCCCGAAACTGTCATCGGAGTTTTCGATCTTCACCGCCACGGCGGCGTACTGCTTGTGCAGCGACACCCTGTCGGTGACCGTCTCCCCGTAGGCAGGGACGTCGGCACGGTAGGCATAGAGCCTCGGGGCCTGCTCACCTTCCCTGACCATGACGGTCATACCGGAAATCGCGGATTCTCCCGGGTCCGAGTGAGCGCAGTAGTGCACCATACCCCTCGGGACCTCCTCCTCGTGCGTGAGGGGGAACTCCTCCTCAGGAACATGGAGCCCGAAGACGGATTCCCGCTCGGTCCATCCTTTCAGGCATACCTGGTCGGTGTACCTTGAGCAGGACGAGAGGTCTATCTGCATCCAGCAGGGACAGCCGTCCCTGTCCTCCTTGACCGAGCAGGAGGAAAGGATAAGCAGCAACAGGGCTGCGGTGAATGGAAGTATTCTTTTCATTTCTGTTCCGTTTTGATGGTGCCCGTGAGGGGTGTCGCTCCCCGGTTTCGGCAGTGTCCGTCGGCACACTGCTTCCGCCCCGTCCTCCGGTCCGGGCATTGGGGCCCCGTCATCATCACGACGGCGGGACCTGGATCGGTTCATTATCGTTTATGAAAATCAGATTGTCTCGTCATATACCTCTCCTGCAATCCAGTCACTGACAGTGATCGTTGCCGAGAGCGAGCCTTTCTCCACAGGCTTGTTCGGGTCCTCGGAGCCTAGGCCGGTGATGGTCAGGCCAACGGTGTAGGCCTTGTTGCGCTCAAGGGTGGCATTGTCCAGCACAACCGGGTAGTAGTAAGTCTTGCCCGAGATGGTGGTGACGACGGTAAGCACCGTCCTCTGTGCCGAGAAGGTCGACTGGAAGCCGCTAGGTGCGACTGTGCTGCTGTTCGGGAAGGAGTAGAAGAGATACGGTGTGGACGGGCTGTGGGTTGCTCCGTTGGCCACGCTCTGTCCAACTCCCTTGTAGGTGAGAGCTTCGCAGGACGCCTTGTAGGTGCTGCCGTCGATGATGTGGGTCGCATTCCTTGTGGACTCGTCCGCACGGCCGTTCTTGTTGTACCAGGTCGATGCTGCGGCATTGCCTGCAAGGTTCTGGTTGCCGACCACATTGGATAGGAACACCCTGTCGACAGTGATGGCACCGTATGACTGCGGGAGCTTGTTGACGATGCTGGACAGTGCCACACGGCTGACAAGCCTTGACACAGTGATGGCACAGTTGGCCGTTCCTCCGTTGGTGACCGTAACGGTATTGCTGCCGGCCATCACGAAGCCTGTCGAGGTTGTGGTGCTGTTGGCAGAGAGGTCGACAGCAGTCGCCTGAAGGGCGGACAGAGTGCCGATGGTCGAGAGGTCAGGACCGTTGACGACAGCCCACACTGTCTTTGCTCCGGCAGTGGTCGAGATGGTTCCGGAGGTCGCGGTGCCGAGGTTCTGGTAGAAGTTGATCGCCCCGTCGCTTCCGAAGACGAACAGCTGGACCTTGTTCACCTGTTTCTCATAAGGCTGCGATTCAGTGTAGGCTGTGACAGCCTTGGTGACTGCGGGCTCATCCCCGGCAAGGGTGAAGACGATGCTTCCCTTTTCCTGTGTGACGATGGCGGAGCCGACCGGCTCCTTGCTGCAGGCCGCGAGTGCTGCACAGGCGGCTGCGATTGCAATGATTCTCTTTTTCATCTTAAAGCTAATGTTTAATATTTGGGTTGATGGTTGTTCTTTCTTTGTCTCTTTCGCCTGATTCTGATTACCAGGCCGGTTAAATACCTTAACAGTCTGATGATTATTCCGGTTATTAAGAAGAGTGCCGAAAGGAGTGTGACAAGCCATAGCAGGGCAATGAGGACGGCTGCTATGCACTCCAGCCACAGGATGTCAGGTGTGATGCGCAGAAGCCCGAATCCCATCAGCAGGCTGCTCAGCATGATGCAGGATACCAGTAATATGTATCCGTAAAAAGTGTCTTCTTCGCAGAGGTCCAATAATGAATCCGGACTGAAGCCGATTTCTTCCTGTTCATTGTTTTGTTTCTTTTCTTCCATATCAATTGTCAATTGAAATAATCATCCTCTTCATCCTGACGGTTAAGGCCGTAGGTCTTTATCAGCGCGGCTATCTCGGGGTCGAGGTTGCCCCTGTGGACGTATGCCAGATTGAGCTCGCAGGAGTTCACGTAACACTGTACCGCCTCCTGCACCCGGCCCAGCCTGGTGTATACCACCGCCCTCATGTAGAGGACCTCGGCGGTCGGCTCAAGTGTTTCAAGAATGCTGAGCGCACTGGCGTTGTAGTCAAGGGCGCAATAGGCCACAGCAGTGTTGTAGTCAGCGTAGGTTCGAAGGTACGTGACCGCTCTTTCATAGTCCCTGTCCCTTATCGCCTGCACGCCCAGCATATATGTCGTATCGAGTTCCGTGGTGTGTACCGTATCCTTGACCATACCCTTGCGGTGCAGGTGGAAGTCGAAACGGACCGTCCTCAGACGAGGGTAGACCATCTCGCGAAGGTGCCTGTAGTACGGCTCCTTCTGGAGCATGGCCTCAAGCCTGTCGGGGTCTGATACGGTATTCCTGAACTCTTTGTATTCCTCTTTCTGTGTATCCGTAAGGATGCTGTCGCTCCTTACCAGGGCATCGAGCATCGTCCAGTTCTCGCCCCCGTTGCGGGCTATGAACCTGATGTCGGGACGGTGCACGCCATGCACCACCTCTCCGTCCATACCGATGCTGAACCCCGTCTCCCGGTCAAGGGAATCCCGGTAATGCCTGATGTAGTCCCCGAAGTAGCGGCACACACCCTCGCTCCTGCGCTGCGCAAGTGCCCGGTTGGCTGCCTGGCTGCCTTCAGGTGAAGCGGAGGCCGTGACGACTATGGAGTCAAGATCAAAGACCGTATCCTCGATGAGCTGTGCGAGGTTGCCCCGGATGCGTCCGATCTCGTCACGGTTGTTCGAGAGGGAGATGTCCACCTCCGCACTTCCGGAGGCGAAGTCCACATAGCAGGCGGTGTTCGCCTGGGCACGCCGCTCGATGATCCGCGTGAGGTACCGTTCCCTGCCGTCGACGAAGGACGAAAGACTGCTAATGTAGAATGTCAACGGCTCGCTACGGGACATCAGGTACACTTTCCTGTCAGACTCCCACACCTCACCGGAGAGGACGATGTCCACCTTGCGGAGCTTGGGTCTTGTAGCTATGGTCTGGATGTAGTTGTAGATGAAGTCGCCGTTCACGTCACGGATGACGGTGTCGAGGCGTATTCCTTCGGTTACGATAGGGACCTTGACGTACTTGCGGTACATACGGCCCGTAAGAGTCTTCTTGCGGTTGTTCCAACGCTTGGCTATCTGGTTTGTGTAGTGCTCCACAGCCTGCTGTTCAGTAACGCCGTACACAGATGCGAACTGCTCGTCGGAGACCTCCGAGGAGTCATTGCGGAAGGCATATACCTCAGGGATATTCCTCTCAAGGAACAGCTCCAGCTGCCACAGGTTGATGAAGCGCGTGGTGTCGCTGACTATGGAGGCGAGGAACCGCTCGTACTGCTGGTAGCCCTTGAGCTGTGCCCTCCTGTAGTCCCTTCCTGTGATGACCACCGGCTCCAGACGTATGCTGTCCCCGAGGACGTACATGTCCGGGAAGAAGCGCAGCTGCCATTTCGAGTCCTGCATCGCTTCCGGGACGATGACCTGGAACTCCAGGTCCACCTTCCCGTGACGTTCCGCCACATTGCGGAAGCGCGCGGTGACCACTGCCGCGTCGATGACATCGTGCGCCACCATCTCCCCGTCCTCGTCCTTCACGGCGTTCATCAGGAACATCTCCTCCCCGTTCAGCCCCGTCACACGGATGGTGTCACGGGAGTGACGGCGCAGCTCCTCAAGCGAGGGCAGCAGCGGATCGTCGTCACACCGCAGCTGCAGGCGCGCAGCGACGGCGTTCTCCGACAGGCTCTGGGCCTTGCGGGAAACGGCGCAGGCGCATACTGCAACGGTGCACGCGGCAAGGACTATGGCACTACCTCTTCTCACTTCCCTCCTCCGGATATGGTGTATGAATATTTGCCGTTCTCCACCATGGTGCCGTTCAGCACGACAGTCTCATCCGTGCAGGTCACGTTGACCCTGATGCCGAGAAGCGCCTCGAAGTCCAGTGTGATATGGTGGACCGACGACTCAACCACATAGTTGGAATACCCGTCATCAACCTCCCACCACTGCTCGATACCGTCCATGACTTCAAGCCATTCGGACACCCATTTGGTGTTCTTGATGGTGATGTTTGTGAGCGTGGTCTCAAGCAGTTCTGTCGCAGTGAGGTCGTACCAGTGTCCGGTCTCCGGGACGAAGCGGACAAGCTCGACCACATCGCACATCTCCTTCCATTCCGTGAACTTGTCGAGGGAACCCTCCCTGTATCCTGCACGGTGGTAGTCGCACCGGCCCCTCACTACGAGGGAATCCCTTACGGCTACCGACAGCGAGTAAGGATTGCTCCTGACCATGATACGTGTCTTTCCAGTCGACGGGCTGCGTGATATCTCCACATCCACGTCAGGGTAACGCATCGGCTCCGTGAACTTGAAGCCTGCGTTGCGCACGATGTCGCCGCAGGTCAGGGCTACGGACAACTCGTGGGTGCCGGGACGAACAAGCGGAAGGTCCAGTTTGAGTATGGGCGTCTGCCTGAAGTTCACCTTGAAGTCAAGCCCCTTTATCCTCTCACCGTCGAGCGTTACCGTTCCCTCATAGTCCCTGTCAGCAACGCCCTCGGCGAGTGTAAGGAACAGGGTCGACGTCCCTTTCTGGCTGTCGGTGGAAACCTCGGCGTGCAGGGTGAAGGGCTCGTAGGTAACGGTGAAGGCAATCTCCGACTCACGGGAGAAAAGCCCGGTATCGAGCCGTATTGAGGCCCTGTGCTCCCCTGCATTCAGGACCGGAAGCCGGAATGTCACCGGTCCTCCGGAGAAGTCTATCGGAGAAGAGGAGAGGAACGGATTGCCGCCATCATCAGAAAGTGTCAGTGACGCATCACCGTCGATGAGATACGTCAGGGTATATTCCTTTTCCGGACATCCCTTCTCAAGTGACAAAGTTATAAGGTTGTCCTCACCGGAGAGAAGGTGCTCCGCCTTGAACTCGAAGGAGTTGTCGCTGACCTGTATGGGGTCGTTGCATGCGACGGCCGCAACAAGCGGCACTATTGCAGATAGGATTGTCTTTTTCATTGTTGTAATATTGTCAGAATGTGAACATCAGAGAAACCTGGACATCGTTCGGCAGGATGAAGGCTTTCGAACCCTGCCCGTCGATCCTGCCGCAGGTCGGGCACAGGTAAACCGTGTATTTCTTCCAGCCGCCCCAGAATCCCAGCCCGAAATCAAGGTTGATGTTGCGGTGCAGCATCAGGGAGTATCCGGCGGACAGGCCGGCTCCGAAGGCATCACCCTCCTCCGTACGGGGGCTGCGTATGCCGCCCCTGTTGTATTCCTCCCACTGTGCCTTCGCTCCCAGCCACCAGCCTGAGTAGACATTCCAGAACCAGAAACGCGTCCCGGCGTTCACTGTCCTGCGCGAGTCACGCATCTTTCCCCATTCGCCGTTGAAGCTCCAGGGGTTGTAAAGGAATCCTGCATTGACGCTCCAGTGGCGTGCGACTGCAACTGATGCCTCTGCATTGATGGTAATGAAATCGGCGTATCCGAGTGCATTGGTGGACACCGCCAGTTTCTGTGCCCTGGCCGGAAAGACCGCAAGCGACAGAAGCATTGCAATGAATATGATTCTCCGTCCCATGGCTAATTTGATTTTTCATTCCACCACGCACCTTCGAAGACAGGTGTCTCTGTCCAGACCGTGAACCTGTCCTTGTCATAGTCAAGCAGGGTCAGGCTGATACAGATGTTGTGCACATACCGCCTTTCACGCAGCTGTGCCAGCTTCCTCTTCACCTCGGGGAGCTGCACCCTTGTCCCGGAACGGAACCATCTCGACTTGTATTTCTTGTGTACCAGGATGTATTCGCTCTTTCTTTTGCTGGTGAATTCTATCAGAACGGCGAAGTTGTAGTCCATCTTCTCCCCGGAATCCATACTGACCCACATCGCATCCGGATTCCCCTCCACGTCGAAGGTTGCCTCTATGGTCGCGAAGCAGTTCTCCCTCACACGGACCTGGCACTGGCTTTCTATCTCGGGATAGCCCTTGGGCCATATCCGTATGGTGGTGTCGCCTGTTTTCTTGCCGCGCAGCTTGAGCTCACCGTCCGTTGCCTTCACGTCGATGACCGACGGGTCCGTGACCTGGAATTCAATCGGCATCCCGTTGCATTCACGGGGAATCAGGGCAACCTTGACCGAGGTGTACTGATGGTAGTCAATACAGACGTCCCGGTCCGCAAATATTGCGGTGGGAACGGTCTCACGGTCGGGAAGGACGGAGTAATGCAGTTCTTCATCAACAGTCTCTCCTGTCGATTTCATGAATGAGAGCCTGAGCACCCCGAACCCTTCAAGGCTGACCGGATCTGTCTTTATGCATACCGGCTCGGTGTCCAGAGGACGGAATACCCCCGGAGGGAGCAGCTCATCCCTCAGGTAGACTCCGTATCCGTTGTCCCCTGCCGCGACGCTCACCAGCGGGTTGAGAGCAGTGACGTAGATGAAGAACGGAGAGCCGAGGTTGACCCGGTCCGTCTTTGTCACTATGTAATACTCCGGAAGAGGTTCACCATTCTGGACCGGTGCTTCCGGACTCTTTCCGGTGAAGCCCTTCACCAGCTTCTGGAAAGACAATTTGTCCGATGTTTTCTGTTCGCTCATATCTCGTTTTCTTTGTTTCCATTTGAACCGGGCGGCCTTCGCAGGTGGCCCGGACAGGTTTATTCGTTAGTTTTTGGATATATAAATGGGTGCTTGCCCTTAAGAATCGTAATGTATGTTTATGCTGCCCTCATAGTGTATCCAACCCATCGGCGAGCCGAAGGTGAGAGGGACCGTTCCCCTCAGGCCGATGCCGAGCCTCTTCAGAGGATAGACTTCCAGCTCGACGCTCGCCTGGACTCCGTAGATGAAGGAGTTCCTTGCGATTCCGGTGTCTATGTATTCCGGAAGCCTCCTCTGCGGATCGCTGATTTCATCACCGAGGAAGATTCCACCTCCGCAGTAGAGACTGATGACTCGTGACCTGGCGGAGACCACTCTTGCCATCACATTGGCTTCAGCGCATATTTCTGTGTACTGGAGCGTCTCTCCGGAATCCGTCAGTGAAGAGAAGTTCCTGTTCACTGCACCGGCGGACCAGGAACCCCACAATTCCCATCCCTGCCATCCGGCCCTCACGACGAATGAGGACTCGTTGATGCCCGCACCGGCATACGGCGCTCCCCTTCCGGGAACGGTACGCTGTGCCCCTGCGGTGAGCTGGACTCCTGCGAGAATCGCAAATATGATGAGTAAACGCTTCAACATTTCTTGCTTTTTATGGCGCAAATATATGTCAAATTATCTTTTTACGAAAATATTCATAGATTTTAATCAAATTTTCGTTAATTTTGCATCATGAAAAGAAGCAAGCCGGAACACATAGCACAAAGTAACGGGATAACCTATATGACCAGCGATCTGTCACTGGTCCAGCTGAAGGTCCTGATGACAATCATCCGCGAACTGCAGAAGCCGATATCGATGATGATAACCGATATCGGGTTCGGACATCTCAAGCCGGACGACGTCCTGCCGGCAAAGGAGCAGTTCGTGGAAGGCGACCTTCTACGGATTACCCGGAAGATTACAATCAGCGTGAAGGATATCGGTCTCGGCAACCAGAATACGGGGTACCTGCTCAACAGCCTGAACGCACTGCGCCAGAAGAACTGCTGCATTCCCTACAATCCCGCCCGTCCGACCAGGTCGAAGGTCCTGGTCACAGGTCTCATCAGCCATTACACCTATGACTGTGTGACCCAGACGGTCGATGTGTACCTGCTTGATGCGGTGGCCAACCGTCTGCTGCTTGTCAGCGACGGCTTCACCAGATACGACTACACGCACGCGATGGCATTCAGCAACAAGTACACGGTGCGGATGTACTGGATAATCAACTCGTGGCGCGGGCGCAAGGGATTCCGCATCAGTATGGAACAGCTGCGTTATGTGATGTCGGCGGAGGACAAGTATCCCCGGAACGACAACTTCATCAGCAAGGTGATCGGGACGGCATACAGGGAGCTGAAACAGACCGGGGATATCTGGTTCGAATACTCGAGGGACCTTCGTGACGGCAGGGACATTTTCTCGTTCCGCGTCTACCAGAGAATGAACAGTGACAGCCGGGAGAAGGTGCTGAAGAAGCCGATTCAGGTTGCATACGGCATTCTCTACAATTTATGGAAGATGCCTCTTCCGGATATTGAACACTTCATCAACCTTGTCACCGTGGACAATGTGCAGGGGTTCATCTGCGAGCTGGACTACCTGAACAGGACCATTGACAGGAAGAGCCTGAATGATCCCGGAGCTTATATGAAAGCCGTTCTGACTTCATACTTCGATACGCTTGACATGGTCTCCCAGGAGGTGAAGCTCGATGACCGTGTCTGAACTTCTTTCTTTTTTCATTCAAATACTGTCCGTGTCCGCGTGCGCATGTGCGCATAGATATGTTTCAGTTTTTCTTCAATTGAGTCTATAATTGTTCCCTCTTTCCGGACAATGCATACGGGCAAGGTTTTCAATAAGTTATGGCTTGGAGGCTGCCCGGCTCAAACACCTTTTATAGAGTCCTGAGCCCCAAAGTCCCACCTTTTATAGAAACTGTTCCACCCGATATAGAAAGGCGGAACACCCTTTATAGAGGAGGTCCCACCTTTTATAGAACCGGTGCACCGCGTGCACCGGTGCCGACGTCCTGACACCTTCCCGGAGACTGCAATTTTGAGGAAAAAATGATGAAAATTGCTTCCATCTTTTTTCCGTCAAATCGGTTTTGCATCTTTGTGCGGAGCGGTGCACACTTCCCTGTTTACGGAAACAGGCAAGATGTGCTTAAGTTAAACAAAACTTAAGTCTTCCGCTCCGGAGTCGCCATGGGAAAAAGACGTACAACACGACCTCAATTCATCGGAATCCGGCTGACGGACGACGAACTTGCGGACCTGGACAGACTGATGGCCGAAGCAGGCTACAGGAACAGGTCCCTGTTCGTCCGTGACCGCATATTCGCAGTGAAGGTGGGAAGCAGGCGTATCAGCCGGAAGGAGGATACGCCCGCCACTTCCGCCGGCATGGAGAAACTCATCTGGCACGTACGGCGCATCGGGCAGAACATCAACCGCAGCTGCGCATCAATCAACACGATGATGGCAAGGGAAGGCAGCAGCCTCCAGAATGCCAGGGCGCTGGAATACTGGCTGAAGAAGATAAGCGGCTATCTGTTCCGTATCGACACCCTGCTGAATCAGGAAAAGGACACAACCCAATAATACAATAACGATATGCAGACAATCACTGTCAGCGGCTACCTGGGCGAAGACGCCCAGCTGCGCAGGTCGGACTCCGGGACGGAGTTCGTCACATTCACACTCGCATCGAAGGACTCGCGCGGAGAGTCCCACTTCTTCCCCTGCACCTGGTTCCAGACACGGTCGAAGATGCTGCAGCACCTCGTGAAGGGCGCCGCCGTCATCGTGACCGGTGAACTCCAGATCTGGGACAGCGAGAAGGACGGGACGAAGTACAGGAACTTCCGCATAAGCTGCGACCGCATCGGCTTCGCACCACAGCAGAAGAAGGGCCCGGAGGACCTTCCGGAATAGCCTATGGTGGTGAAGATCCAGCCTCCGTGTGCCTCCCTCTCGCCAGTGCTCGAATACAATGACCGCAAGGTCGACTCGGGCACCTGCGAGACTGTCGCTGTCTGGAATGCGGGCACGTCCGACCCGGACGAGGCATACCGTGTCATGCAGGACTATGCCCGGGGTTCGAGGAGGACCCGGGACGTGGTCTTCCACGTTTCCGTCAACCCGTCATCCGCAGACAGGATGGACAGGGAGAAGATCTTGCGGTTCATCAGGGACATGATGGGACGGCTGGGGTACGGGAAGCAGCCCATGGTCATATTCGAGCACAGGGATACCGACCGCATCCACTGGCACGTAGTGTCGGTCCGCGTGGACAGCGACGGGTACAAGATCAGCGACCGCTATGAGAACAGGCGGTGCCACGACATCATCACGGAACTGTCCCGGGTCTACGGGTTCAAGGTGGGCCGCTCGGAGGATGTCCCCCGGAACTCCGCCGAATACGACCTCAGCCACGACCTCGCATCCAGGATCGAGAAGGCACTCCGATACAGGTTCACGTCAATGCCGCAGCTGTTCATGGTGATGCAGTCACTTGGAGTGAAGGTTTATGAATCGCCCTCGAAAGAATTGTCCTTCAGGCTGCTGGACCGCAGCGGAAAGGTCTGTTCCCCGGCCATCGACGCCATGGATCTGATGATTCCTTCGAGGGATGACATGGAGAAGACGGTCGCTTCGCAGAAATGGAGCAACGACGACACCTTCCGCCGTCGCCAGAGGGTCAACGGATGCGTGAAGGCTGCATTGTCCAATGCCCCGACCGGGGATGACTTCAGACGTATGCTCGCCGCAAAAGGAATTGACGTTGTGTATTCCAGGACGGACGAGGAACGTGTGTTCGGAGTCACATTCATCGACCATACGACCCGGTCGGCGTTCAAGGGGTCTGAACTGGAGAAGGGACTGTCCGCATCGACGTTCAACGACCTGATGCAGGGACGGTGGAAAACTGATGGAAACGGCATCGGAGAGCCGGCTCCTACCGTCGCTTCGACCACCGTATCAAACCACAGGACCTTCAGCGAGAACGTTGGCGCGGAGGTGGCAGCTATGCTGATGGAATCCCTTATGGAATCCAAGCGAAGGAACGAGACTCCTGAAGGGACCAAAAGGAAGAAAAGGAAAAGGAGGATGTGAATATGGCACGAAGGGACAACGAAGGATATTCTATTGCGCTGATGGCCGTCGGGACGGTCCTGATGATGTACACCACATACTGTCACGGATATCCGTTCTTCCACCGGCTGGGGCTGACGAACCACTACATCGACCTGTTCATCGCGACGGTACGGCATTCCGGACTAAAGGGGCCTCTCATCATCGAGAAGCTCCTTTCACTCTTCCTGTTCACCTGCGGGATGTTCTTCCGCATCGTCACCACGGAAAGGAAGCTCTCCATCAGAAATTCATCAATAATCGCACTTCTTGGGACAGCCGTTTTCCTTGCCCCTACGGATGCATTTCCGACGGTTTTCATACTTACGACGCTGGCCGGGTTCGTATCGGCCTGCCTGGGACTGTCCCTGCTGTGGAAACACTTCCGCTTCGACGAGCTGAAGGCGGACCCGATGAACGACACCTTCGAGCAATGCGAGGAGAAAATCGAGGACAGGTATTCGATAAACATCCCGATGGAATACCAATGGAAGGGAAAGAAGCGCAAAGGGTGGATTAATGTCGTGAACCCCTTCCGCGCGACAATGATACTCGGGACGCCGGGCTCCGGAAAGTCATATTCGGTGTATGGCCCGTACATTGAGCAGATGGTCCGCAAGGGCTATTCCCTGTTCGTCTATGACTACAAGTATCCCGACCTGACCAGAAAGGTATACAACGAGGTCTGCGCGAATATGGGAGGCTACAAGGTCAGGCCAGAATTCTACACCATCGACTTCGACCATCCGCTCTACTCCCACCGCTGCAATCCGATGGCCAAACGCTACATCAACGACCCGGCGGACAGCGCCGAGATTGCGGACATCATAATGCTGAACGTCTGTCCGGGGAAGGAGCAGAAGAACGACTTCTTCGACATGTCGGCAAAGGTCTACCTCGACGGGGACATCTATACCCTGAGCCAGTTCGAGGACGGAAAGTTCTGCACTTTCGCCCACCTGGTCGAACTGACGACGAAAGACTACAAGGACGTGCTGAGGATACAGAGCCACATCCCTGAACTGGAGGCCAAAGTCGCTCCGTTCCTGAACGCGCTCACGGCCAATGCGCAGGACCAGCTGCAGGGACAGATTGCCTCCGCCACAATACCGATATCGAGGTTCGCGTCGCCGGACCTGTACTGGGTGCTGTCCGGGGATGACTTCTCGATGGACATCAACGACCCCGAACATCCGAAAATCATCTGCGTGGGGAACAACCCCGACCGTCAGGAGATATACGGAACGACCTTAGCACTGTATGTGTCCCGCCTGTGCAAGACCATCAACAAGCCCGGAAAGCTGCACAGCGGTGTCCTTCTGGACGAGCTTCCTACCATATTCGTGAAGGGACTGGACAACCTGGTCAACACCGCACGCTCTAACAAGGTGGCAGTCGTCCTGGGAGCCCAGGACAAGAGCCAGCTCGTGAGGGACTACGGCCAGAAGAATTCTGACGTGGTGTTCAATACCGTCGGCAACATATTCGCAGGCCAGGTAAACGGAAAGACGGCCGTGGACCTGAGCCGGTCGTTCGGAAAGGAATTCAGGGAGCGCACAAGCCAGAACCTCTCGACGGATTCCGAATCGGAGAACAGGTCGCTCCAGCTGGAGGACCGTCTTCCTGTCCACCGCATAGAGACCCTCTCCCCCGGTTACTTCTGTGGGAAGGTCCAGGATTCCAACGAGAAGACGAACGACTACAAGTTCTTCTGCGGAAAGATTATCCGGCCGGATGCTCCGCAGAAGGACTACTGGTCAAAACGCAAGCCCACCAAGGACTTCGAAGGTGACTACCACGACGAGATAATGGCGAACTTCCTTCAGATCAAGGCCGATGTCGACTATATGGTCCGCACCCTAGCCGAACGCTACGGCATCGAACTCGAAGAGGACCGCAAAGTCCGCGAGGCAATGGAGAAGGTCCAGGAGGCGGGGAAAGACAAGCCTTCACGCAAGAAGAAATGATACGTAGGGCGGCCAGCATTGGGAACACCCTCAAACGCAACGAGCTCCGCCTCTTCTAAACACGCTGCGAAGACGCCGCCAACCTGTTTGACTTCAACTCAAAAGATTCAACGACAAAGTCAAGACACTTTAGGATCATCACCAGGGAGGTGGGACGGGACAAGCCCATCGAGACCGAGTTCACCGGCGATGTGGACCGCACCTACCTCATCAAGTTCTTCGGCCTGCGCGAGGCGGACATGGAGTGGTTCCGCATCGAGGAAGACCAGAAGGGCTGACTCCGGATCCCCGGAAAACGACAAGAGCCGCACTGCTGCGGCTCTCGGTGGTATGACTCTAAAACAGTGATGGCGTATCTTCTATTTCCATCAATGTATAATATTTTGTCTTCTTCTGGGTTCTTTCTTTCAGATTCGGAATTCGTTTGATGTACTTATTAATCGTCTTTGAACCGCCCTCTATGCATAAGAGCTCACTTAAATCTTTTGCTGATCGTTCAGATACTTCGAGTATCTCAGTGATACTATTCAAGAGTTCAGAAATATCCACTAAAGTCTCAATTTTCCTCTTCTGACTTGGCCTTTTCTTAGCGGCTTTCTTAAGCTCTTTCAACTCTTCTTTTGTGTAAGGTCTGAAATCTTCCTCCTTTTCGGGGTACCGCCCTTCAATGTACATCTTAACCAACTCCGCATGAGAAAGTGGCTTACTTATGTCTCTATTATCTGGATTTAGGTTATAATCAAGCAATACGATGTCCTCAGTCTTTGATCTTTCTTTTAGCTGTTCAACTAAGGAATGGACTATTGGAACGTTATCTAAAACATACTTATAAGAAGGTACGTAAATCAATCTTCTGGCATCAGCATAGTTTAGAATCGTGTGGGAGAATACTCCATATTGATGCCCAAGTGGTTTCCCAAATTTTCTTACAGTTCTCTTGATGTTCTTCATTGTATCATTCCTGAACATAGAGACATCGATTCCACTTCCTTCAAATACTTTCAGCCCTTGCCAAATTGCTTCCACACAACTGGCTGTCATCCCTTTTGACTCTCCGGGGATTGGAATGTTATAATGCGGATAGAAAGGACTCAACTTTTGTCCCTGAGGTGTTGGAGCTGATGATGTAATATCAAAAATTTTTGCATTGGGATAGTCTTTTTGAATCTGTTCAATGCTACGTTTCTTATTTGCTACGAAAATCATAATTTAAAGAATCATTTATCCACTAATTACTGCACCAACAATCATCAATACAAATATGCCAATTACTATCCAGCATCCAATATTGTCCGAACTACTTGAACTCTGTTTGTATGAGTTATATTTATTATTCTGACTTTTGCAATTATTTGTACTAAGAAGTCTCGGTCTGTGGCTTAGGCGGACGGCCGCGCTTCCCCTTGGTTGACTTCTTGGATGTGTAGGTTGGACGGCATCCTTCAGGGACCTCGAAGCCGAAAGCATCGCATATAAGGAGTTGGTCCCCGACAAATGGCGTAATGAACTTCCGATGACCGTCGTGCTCGATGCAACGGATAGTCTGCATCTCTTCGAGGATAGCGGACATTGACGGGAACGCTTTAGCCAGTTCCGGCTTGGAGTCGCGTATGTGCCTTATGTATGATGCCAGTATCAGGGCAACAAAGCAGATGAACATCCTGCCGTGTTTTGAAGTCTCCGTACACACCCTCAGGCGGTCTTCGCCCAAGGGCCCTTTCTGAAGCATAAAGGTCTTCTCTTGTTCGTCCCGCATCCCGTATCTGCTCCTCGCCTCCATCGGGGCCAGGTCCAGCCCAAGGGTCTTGCTGGCAAAGAAACCGCTTGTGAGCGTAGCCTTCTTGACAGCATCCTTATCAACTTCAAAGGAGCGTATCTTGCCACTCTTCCAGAATGCTATCTTCATGAAGTTGTTCTCCTTCCTGAAGGTCTCGCGGTCTTCTTTTGGCACCGGTTTTCCGGACTCATACACGGCCTGTACGACCTCAGTCTGAGTGGTGATGGCCATCTGAACCCTTGCAAGGTCATCTGCTCTCTTGTGGATATCAAAGTAGACATTGAGTTTCAGGCGGTCAGCCTCAATGATATGGTCGCCGTTGCCCTGCACTTTATAGTCAAGATTGTACTGCTTGTAGAACAGGTTGGTATCCTTCGAAAAGGACATTCCTTCCGGCACTCCCGTTGAGAGGTCTATGGACTTGATGGCCTTCAGGGCTTCTCCCTGACCGCATTTGACACTGGTTATAACCTTCTGATTCTTTGCAATATAGACCTCAAGGTTCTTCATCGACTCGTAGCCGCGGTCGGTGATGAGGATTACATTCTTGAACCCTGCGTGCTCGAGTTCGGTGACTATCATCTCTATCGTCCTGCTGTCAGGCATATTACCCGGAAGCTCCAGATAATAGATTGGCATATGTGATGTAAGCGAGTATACGATTACCTCAAGTGTCTGTTTCAGCGGAAGATGCTCCTTGTTATGTCCCCATCGGATATCCACAAGATGGAACCCGTATGTGGAGATGGAGGTGGAGTCCACCGCACAATATTCGTCCTTGCCCATCCGCTTGGCGCGCAGCCTGAACAGGTCCATTCGGTTCTGCTCGGTAATGCTTTGCGAGAGCCGGGTTATACTGGAACTTGTCAGTGTATGAACGGAAGGCGTTTTCACGACTCGTTGCCACTTCTCTATATGAGAATAGGTACGGCTGTCAAGGAACAAAAAGTAGGCAAGGGTAAGCACGTCCTGAGCCATCTCGGCATTGCCACCGAACACTTTCTGGAGGTCATCTGAAAGGCCAGTCGCCTTGGCAACATTATCCAGGAACCAAGTCGGACCGTACATCCTGTCGATGTCGCCACCGTCATACTCGATGACACCACGATGTCCCGTGCCGGAAAGCGCCTCAATTTCTGAGAGGTCCCAATCGGAAGGAAAGATGAGCTTTCTGCGATCTTCCAGTGATGCGTAAAAGTATGTCGAGTTCGGATGGAACTTCATATTGTCATCTACAATGCCCCAATGCTTATGGGAATAATGCTTCTTGCCGTTCTCGTCCACAGTGAATGGTTGCGTCGAAGCATACTTCCGTCCTCCATTGTTGTGGATGCTTACCTTGTATATCGTATTGGCCTTAGCAGGTCTGCCTGTCTTCATGGATGTCGCTGTATTTATTAGTACAAAAGTACTAAATGCTAACGACAATTCAAATACTTTATTGGTTAATTTTTAAGGATTTATGACTTTTTAGTACAAAATGCTGCAAAAGTCAGAATACCCCTCCATCAGTTCAAGAATTCCTCTTCATGATATTCTTGCCAGATTTGAGATTATTCGGGTTACTTCCGATATTCATATCAGTCGCGATCCCGATGATGATAAATTCATTTCTTGTGCAGTCGACGCAAAATGCTTTTATATCGTAAGTGGAGACAGCGATTTGCTTTCCATAGAGAATTATGAAGATATCGAGATACTTACAGTTGTCGATTTTTTGAACCGTGTTCAAAAGCCGGAATAAAGTGGCTACATCTCCGATGACCTTTACCCAAGTCTCTCACGGAGATACTCGCGCAGCTGTTCATCCTCACAATAGATAAAACAACCCTTCTGTCCGCGAGACAAAATTGTCTTATAGGTATTGCGAATGATTCTGTCCGCCAAACTATAATTCCCGCTGGACTTTATCCCTTTTAGAGATTTGTCGGTTTTTGATCTGGATGTATAATCAGTCTGCACTTCTCCGTTTCTGAAAACCAGATCCTTTCCGATGATTACTCCGACATAATCAAATTCCAGCCCCTGGGATGTATGGATACATCCTACCTGATCAAATGAATCCTCATCTATTGCCCATGTATTGGTGTCACTGAAGTTCCATTGGGTCTTGAACCCGTCCGGAAGAATGATATCATATTGGGTTTTGTCGTTCTTGCTGATCCAGTCATAGCAGTAACCGGCAATCATTCTGGCTTTGTTTGAATCTTTGTTCTTTTCTCTCAGAGCCTCCCGCATCTTGACCGGGCTGTCAAAAATTCTGATATCATAGTCCAAAGTCATCTCTGTGTTGGCAGTACTACGAATACCCAGAACATCATCGAGAAAAGCAAGATACCCATCGCTTCCGTTACATCTGAACTGAGAAACAAGATTGATCTCACTGCCATAATACAAACTGCTTCCTTCCTTTTCCGCACATTCCTTGATCAAATCAACGCTACCCACATCCGAGGTCGTTACTATCTGGTCTTCATCAATAAAGAAAACTGACACCCTGGATGCGTGGATTATTTCCCTGATCTGGCAATCTCCAAGATTCTGGAAAATGCCGCTCTTCATCTGAAGCCGGTGTGCTTCATCTACTATCAGGCAGTCAAAGACATTTTTGCCGGCATTAACATATGATCCTGATCCCTTGAACAAAGATCTGATATAGTTCTGTCTGTAGGAGTCTCGCCTCAATTTTTCAAAATACACATTGCGTGGAGCCGCATTCTTGGTAACATAATTGGCCGTGTAACCGCTTCTTATCAACTCGCAGAGCAGTTGAATGGCAACTACGCTTTTGCCGGTTCCTGGACCTCCTTCTACGATGATTGTGTATTTCGAACTGGCATCTTCTTTCAAAGCTTTATGCACAAGCTTCTTAATGGTCTCAAAGGCCACTTTTTGTTCATCTATCAAAAAGAACTCCCTGTTTCCTCTAAGCATTGAACCGAGGGCATCCTGAAGTGCTTTAGCCGGTCTCAATCTGCCATCCTCTATCAGATACAGAAGATCCAGGTCTCCCTTTTTGCGTACAAACTTGGCGATGAACTGTGAGAGTTTGCTTGAGTCATTTTCCAAGAATACGGGGGCCATTTCCAAAGCCTCTTTATATAAAGAGCAATCAATATTTCCCCTGTTCGATTCCTTGTAATTATGAAGGTAGGCGCAAGGATGCAGGGAAATGCCATATTGCTCGACATTCTCATTGAAGCTCTCTATTGTCTTGGCGTATGAGTAGGCCTGATAAGAAGGGTGAACAACTGCCCTGGGCGCACCACCGGTAAAGGCTGTAACTATGTCAGGTCTCGAAGTCTTGCCGCTTGTTTCCCACTGCTTCAGCTCTATTACCACAACATTGTTATGGCTCGTGTCATCAATTCCGGAAATCAGGAAGTCTACACGCTTGGATGTCAGTGGTATCTGATACTCTATGGCAACCTGGCACAAGTCATCTATCTCCGGCACATCGACCACGTTTCTCAAATACTGCATTGAATTCGCCCAACTGCGATATTCGGCATCGTTGTTATGGTAGATATGATGAGCTGTAAATTCGGTCTCGATTATTGATGCTATGTTGTTACTTCGCACATCATCAACGAATCCCGCTTTTGTGTTACGGTAAATAATCATTGCCTGAATTCTTTACTTCCTCTTACAAAGTTAGCAAAAATCTCGACAAGCCCATAACCCCCACCGGATAATATTCATATATGTCCGTCAGTTAAACGCCAATCGTTTAGCGATTTAGCCAAAACAATCGAAAAGGAAAAGACAAAACGATAACCGCAAATCAATAATCCAGTTAGGGGGATTATTGGGATTGGCGTTTCCGGGAGTTCTCCCGCACAGTGGGCCTGCGCTATGACACCGACTGCCACAATGAACGCTGGCGGATCCTCGCCCGCAGCACCCGCCGGACGGTCTTCATTGACCGCCTCAAAAAGGATGTCCTGGAAAATTCCAATGGAATTCCAGTTTTTCCAATGGAATCTATTGGAAACTCATTGGAACACTCTATCTTTCAAATAGATATTACTTCACCTCTGAGTGCTGCAATTGGAAAATTTCTTTTTGTCTCTCTATTTCACGCTTGAGCTCTTCTTCACTTGGAAGATAGGTCAGATACTTTGCAGCAAACAATTGCTTATTGTCACGCATAATGGAATATTTGGCTATATCTTTACTGGTATCGGCGCACAGAATAAGACCAATCGTTGGGTTGTCATCAGGTCCGCATTTCAGTTCATCGTACATCCTGACGTACATATCCATTTGTCCGACATCCTGATGCGTTATGCGGGTGGTCTTAAGGTCAATCAGCAAAAAACACTTGAGAATATAGTTGTAAAAAACCAAGTCAATATAGAAATCTCCTGCATCTGTGGCTATATGTTGCTGGCGATCAACGAAGGCATAACCTTTCTCCAACTCAAGTAAAAACTTCTGAATTTGAGTGATGATAGCCGCTTCAAGTTTAGTTTCCGTAAAATCAAGATTAGACGACAATCCAAGAAATTCCGCAACGACAGGATTCTTGATGAATTCCAGTTTGTCCTTCTGAAAAGGAGCTGTCAATGCTTTCATTTCAGCCTCAACTGGCTCTTTATGTTGAGATTGGAGAAGTCGGAAATAGTATTGAGAACTGATGTTACGCTCAAGTGTGCGGACACTCCACTGCTGCGAAGCTGCTTCTTGCAAATACCAATTACGGGCGGCTTCGTTATCAACACTCAGGAGCATTCTATAGTGAGACCAAGTAAGATTTTGCACACGCGTGTGCAAAATCTGTTCTTCTGAAAAAGAACGATAGAATAGTCTGCAATAAGCCAGATTCCTTCTATTAAAGCCCTTCCCATATTCCGCTGTAAGAGTATCAGAGAGAACTTGAATGACATGTTTACCATATTCCGCTCTATCAGCTCCAGCCTGTTCTTGTTCAACAATTCGTTTGCCGATAGCCCAATTAGTGCGGACCATCACAGAATTCACAGCGCCATAGGCCGCACTTCTACCATCATTGATGATTCTCTTTACATCCTGTAGGAATTGCTCTTCATTGCAAGGTGTTATATCGTCTGTTCGCATACTGTCTCCTTTGTTTCCACAAAGAGGCTCACAAAGTGAGGCTGATTGCAGGATTTTCCCTACTTTTATTTACATTTGCTGCAAATTTGAGGAATCGATATGGAATTTCCAGGAAGATACATTATATCAGTCTGGCTGATAATCATTTCATGTTTGCTTGCTTCGGCTGAGGGACCAGTCGGGGAAGGCGGGCCGGGGGCGGACGGACCGTATATTTTCTACAATGAGGACGGCAGCGCCAGGATGGTCAGTATAGCTTCGTCCGGCAGGATGTCGGATACGGTTTTTGTCTCCGGATTGCCTGAGGGGTTTCGCGTTAAGGTGGAGGACCGGAGCGGCAAATATGCATTCGAAGTTCCGGTCGTGGAGAAAAGTCGCCCCGAGTGGAATTACAGGCAGGCCCGCAAGACCTTCATAATGTCTGACATTCACGGCAAGATGGAAGTCGCCGTCGAACTGCTGAAAAGAAAGCACTTCAGTTCGGGACTGAAGTGCCTTATTGTGCAATAGAACTTTGAGCAGGCTGCCTGACTATTCAGCCACGCAGATTGCCATACGGTTTTTGGAAGGTTCGTCGTAAGGCTGTTCCATATCTTCGCCCATACTCTTCGTGAAAATGCGCTCGTATGGGATCTGGTATTTGTCTATCAATAGATTGAACACAGCTTTGCTGCGGTTCCGTGCAAGCCGCAGATTGCGGGATCTGGAGCCGGTTCCCCTGTCGGAATAACCTGTGATTACAAGTTTGGTGTCCGGATTTTCCTTGAGAAAATCAGCCACTTCCCCCACCTTGCCGATTTCCTGAGGTCTCACCTCATCACTGCCTATGGTAAAGCAGATATCGCGACGGAGCATAGGTCTTACCGATTCCGCATTGTCCCTGGCCGGTACCTCCACCTGTTTCTCCACAACCTTCTCGACCACTTTTTCCACTACACGGTCCACATATACGGTGTCATATACCACGGCAGGAACAGGTGCCGGAACTTTCTTTGATTTTTTCCCAAGAGCAACCTTGGCTCCGGCCAAAGCATTGAAATACCAGTCGGCAGAGCCGCTAAGCTTCGAATTGTATTTGTCAGAAACTGCATTTGCCTGAAGTTCAAGCCCGAGGCTGACCCGCTTGCTCACTCTGAAATCCACTGTGGCGCCGAGGCGTCCGAGCACTCTGGCCTTCGTCCCGTCCCAGCAATGGCGGAGAACATTGTAGCCCAGTCCTTCGGCAAAATTCTTCACTTGTCCGGCCTCGCTGTTATTGAAGCCGATGTTCGCACCGATTCCGGCGAATATGCCCGCAGAAACAATGCGGTCAGGGTTGAACCCGCCTATGAGGTCTGTAAGGTCAGCTGTGAGATCAATGGCAGGAGCGATATAATTCCATTTCCATGGCTAATATCCTTCCTCAAGCTTAATCCCTGCCTTGCTCTTCCATGAGTTGATTGCTATGCGGGCACCCAGACCCGGGAAAAAGTTATAACCCACCGCTATCTGTGCATTGGGGGAAAGCAGCCTGCTGAAATCGCCAGCGCCGAGTGTTTCCTGGACACCGATCTGACCCTGGACGTACCAATGGGGATTGAATACGGAGACTTCATTGTCCTGGCCAAAGGCCATAATACCTGTCAGGACAAGAACGGAAGTCAATATGGTTTTTCTGATGTTCATTTTCTGTTCATTTACAGGGTTGGAATATTGATTTCGGGTCAATTGATGCTGAGGTAGAACTTCTGGCTTGAAACCTGCCCGGTGTAATCGACGGCTGAGTAAACAATACAGTAAGTATAGCCTTTCCCGCTGATTTTGAGCGGAACCCTGCGGACATCACCCCTGACAGGGACACACATCTGGTACTGGCTGTTGGCTTCCTTTGCAATCTGGGCGCAATTGCTGTCTCCGTTCTGGGCGCTGACAGCAGGATTGTCCGTTTTCCATACATCAGTCACACCGATGAATTTCCTGTATGCAGGAACTGCGAACTCGCCTGTACATGATGTTGGAAGCAGTGTAATTGCATCACCTCCTGCAATGGAGAACTGAGTCGGAATGGCAGAAGAGTTGCTCAACTGGTAATGCCTGCCGTCTGAAGCCTTGTACAGGATTGTAGGCTGAAGCGTGCTGTTGATGCTGTTGATGGAGTTGTTTATGCGGCCGGCAATGGAATTGTAAATGTCGATATATCCGTTGACTTCGCCAATCGTTTTGTTGAATGCACCTTCCATCTCTTCCTTGAGATCTTCGAGCAAGTCTCCAATCTGTTCATTGACCTGTCCCTGGAGATCTGCCAATGCGCTGTTGACTTGAGACTCAATCTGGTCCACAAGCGTGTTGATTGCATTCTCAAGTTGTGAAGAGAGTTCATCACTCCAGGTGCCAGCGGAGGTATTGAGGGAGTTTTCAAGTTCTGTAAGGAAATTTTCCAGGTCAGCAGGTGTAATTTTCACGTCAACCTGTTTCTCCGATACAGCATAGGTGCCGTCGTGGTAGTCGATGAAGTTAGGGACTGTGATTTTTACTTGAATGTTTCCGGTGACATCTATGCTGACATCAGAAAGTGTGAAACTGTACTGCTGGTCATCAATTGTAACTTTAGGCGCGTCCACATTGAATGTGAACTTGCTGAGGTCGAATTCATAACCGCTGAGAGGAGTTGCCACCGGAAGATTCGGGAGGTTTGCATCGTACAGGAAACTGAAAGAAAGCGGCTGGAAGCATGCGCAGGCAAGCGAATACTGGGAAAGAACAGATTGTGAGCTCTCGTTGCCGTCATTTCCTGATATTGTACGGGTGGATTTCAGGGCATAAGCTGGCAAAAGTCCGTCAAACTGTTGATATATTGTCTGTGGAATGGAGATAAGAGATTTCCCGGAACTGCCGTTACCGAAGATGCCCTCCAAGGCCTCCTTGACAGCAGACTCCATCACAGGCTCAATATTTATCATCGCCTCACGTGCTGAAGCCGCATCCGTGAAGCTTGCGGCAGCCTCATAGAAGCCGTTGTCGGCAGCGCGCGTCTGGCCGAAACAGAGAAGGTCTTCGCTTCTGGTGAGGGCGGAAAGCTTTACCACCGATTCCTCGTCACGGCTGTTCACTAAGGTAAGCTGCTCTCCGGTACAATCCACGGTGCTCGGATTCACTGTTACATACACCTTGCCGGCATTGCCCTCATACAGGTCGCAGAGGAAATCTCCATTCTTGATTGTCAGTTTTTCATAATTGCCACCCTGACTGAGAATCTGCATGTCGGAGGCTGTGAGACAGGTCTGGTTGTCATACTCGGATGCAGGATTGCTGTCAGGGAACACTACATCCTTTTGGCTAAGGCCGGCATAAGTGAGAAGCATATTCGACTGTATGCCTATTGGAAGCGCAAAAGAACCGAAATATGGGTTGTAGGTGCCTTGAACCAGGATTCCGGCAATCTGATTATCTTCAGTCTCAACTTTGTCCGGTTCTCCGGAAGCTGCCAGAATATCCTCCAAATCGTCATTGCAGGAACAGATTGTTCCGATACTTGCCATTAGAACTGCTAAAGCAAGCAAATTGTTGGGAAGTCGTTTTTTCATATCTTTGAATACTACTCTAATGATTTACGTTGAGCCCTAATGATACAAAGATAAAGAATTGCGTTCAAAAACAAATAACTCTTCCGGACTTCCGGAAGAGTTTTTCTTGAAGGAGCGGTGCGGATGGGGCTCGAACCCACGACCCCGGGCGTGACAGGCCCGTATTCTAACCAGCTGAACTACCGCACCGGATGTTCTCAACTGTGCGTTTTCCTCAAACGCGGATGCAAAGATAGGTATAATTTTTATTTCTGCAAATTTTTTCAGAAGAATTTTCCTAAAATCGTACATTCTCCAAAAACAGAGAAGGTGAACGGAACATATATCCGTTCACCTTCTCATTCTACTTATTCCAGCCAATTATTTGACCTCAATGACTTTATGAGTCTCGTCCACGTGGGCTTTCACGATTTTCGGGATGTTCACCTTGAGGACGCCGTTTTCGACCTGTGCATTGATCTTCTCCCTGTCGGCATCGTCCGGCAGAAGCATTGTCTGCTGGTATTTGCTGTAGGAGAACTCGCGGCGGAGGTAGTGGGCGTGCTTTTTCTCGCAGTTGTTCTCCACTTTCTTCTCCATGTTGATGACAAGGTCTCCGTTCTCGTCAAGAGTCACCTTGAAATCCTCTTTTGTCATTCCCGGAGCGGCGAGTTCGAGGTCGTAGCTCTGCTCGTTTTCCAGGACGTTGATAGCAGGAGCTGTAGCATTAGACCTTTCCATCCAGTCATTGTCAAAGAAATCATTGAAAATGCTTGGCAACCAGTTCTGGTTGTTCATTCTTCTTGAAGGTACCATAATAAAATCTCCTATTTTAATTGTTTCACTTTTCGTTTCCGGTGTCCGGCCTTTGCCGTCCACCGTCCTTGCTTTCGCTCGGACGACTATGGATAAATCAATGCATGTACCACTCCTGAAAAATGTTCTAAAAGATGACAAAATGTCAATAATATTGACAAAATGGCATAATTATATGTCAAAATGGCTGATTTTCCTTATCCAAACTACTTATCGCATCTGCCCTGCCCGTCCATCTCCAAGCTGCCAGGAATACTGCCCGATATTGTAAACCTACCCTGAAATGATTATATTTGCGATTCCGTTCAACGTTAATATGTACATTATGCCGGAAGAAGGAAATATCGTGATCAAAGGTGCCAGGGTGAACAATCTCAGGAACATTTCCATAGAGATTCCACGGAACAGATTCACCGTAGTTACCGGCATTTCCGGCTCGGGAAAGTCATCGCTGGCGTTTGACACCCTGTTTGCGGAAGGCCAGAGACGTTTTGCGGAAAGTCTTTCGTCTTATGCTCGTCAGTTTCTCGGTCGTATGACCAAGCCTGACGTGGATTCCATCGAGGGAATCCCGCCTGCCATTGCCATAGAGCAGAAAGTCAATACGCGCAATCCGCGCTCAACGGTGGCCACTACGACGGAAATTTATGATTATCTTAGAATTATATTCGCAAGAATCGGCCGTACGTTTTCTCCTGTCAGCGGAGTCGAGGTGAAATGCCACAGTTCGAATGATGTCATGGCATACATATTCGGACTCGATTGCCCGTCATCTGTATATCTTCTCGCTGATATTCAATGGGATGGGCGTGATGACAAGGTGGAGAAACTGCTTTCGCTGAAAGAGGAGGGCTATTCCAGGCTATTCTCTGGGAATGCCGGGATGTTGCGCATAGATGACGTGCTCAAGGCTTCGGCTGAAGGAACGTTTCCAGAAGGGCTTCTTCTGATGGTCGACAGGGTGAAAGTCCCCGGCAGTGCAGTTTCGGAGCCTTCCGGAGAACTGGCTTCTGCAGATTTTCATGCGCGGCTATTGTCTTCAATATCAACGTGTTTTGCTGCCGGATCAGGCGCAATGTATGTCTGGAGGGAATATGAAGGGGGAGACGGCAAGGTCTCGGAACTCAAGCGTTTCGTGAACCGTTTCGAGGCGGACGGAATGACTTTCAGGCAGCCGGACGAATACATGTTCAGTTTCAACAGCCCTCTCGGGGCCTGTCCTGAATGTGGAGGCCTCGGCAAGATAATCGGAATTAGCGAGGATTTGGTCGTTCCGGACAAGACACTGAGCCTGTATGACGGTGCAATAGCCTGCTGGAGAGGGGAGAAGATGGGCTGGTTCAAGGAGAGGCTCGTCAGTGTGTCCGGGAGATACGGGATACCTGTATTCGAACCGTATTGCAATCTTTCTGACGAGGTCAGGGCGATGTTGTGGGAGGGGAGACATGCCGAGCGTGAAGAAGATTCGCTGATCGGTATCAATGAATTCTTCAAATGGGTTGAGTCCAACCGTTATAAGATTCAGTATAAATATCTTTTGAGCCGTTTCTCGGGCAGGACAGTGTGCCCTTCATGCCGCGGGAGCAGGTTGAGGAAGGATGCATTGTATGTGAAGGTAGGGGGGAAGAATATCCATGAACTGCTGATGATGACGGCGGGAGACCTGCTGGAGTTCTTCCGGAATCTTGAACTCACTCCTTATGAGCATGCAATTGTCCACAAGGCTGTGGATGAAGTGGTTTCCAGGCTCCGGTACATCTCGGATGTCGGACTGTCTTACCTGTCTCTTGACAGGCCATGCAACACATTGTCCGGAGGAGAGAGCCAGAGAATCAACCTCGTGACGGCTCTCGGCAGTTCGCTTGTAGGGTCGATGTATATTCTTGACGAACCGAGCATTGGATTGCATCCTCGTGATACTGAGAGGCTTATAGGCGTATTGAAGAGGTTGAGGGACATCGGCAACACGGTGGTCGTGGTGGAACATGACGAGGAGATAATCCGTTCGGCTGACCTGCTCGTCGACATGGGACCTCTCGCGGGCGTGAACGGTGGGGAAGTGGTGTTCAACGGGACAGTGGATGGAAGCCGGAACGAGGATGTGGGGAAATCGCTTACGCTGCAATATATCACCGGTTCGAGAAAACGGGCCGGGAGGGAGAAGAGGAAATGGAGCTACAGCATCAATGTGGAAGGGGCCATGGAGCACAATCTCAAGGATATAACCGTAAGGTTCCCGCTCGGGGTGATGACTGTGGTGTCCGGTGTGAGCGGAAGCGGCAAGTCGTCCTTGGTGGGGGATGTGCTGTATCCGGCATTGTTCCGCAGGCTCAATGAGACCGGCGCGCTTCCGGGTGTGTTCCGCAAGTTGTCAGGCAATCTGGACAGGATTTCTGCAGTGGAATATGTGGACCAGAATCCTATAGGAAAGAGTTCGAGGTCCAATGCAGTGACATATCTGAAGATATATGATGACATCCGCAAGTTGCTGAGTGAACAGCAGTTCGCGAAGGTGAACGGGTTCACTCCGTCGTTCTTCTCATTCAATCAGGAAGGAGGCCGTTGTTCTGAGTGTCAGGGAGAGGGTTATGTCCATATCGGGATGCAGTTCATGGCAGATGTCACGATGGTGTGCGAGTCATGTGGCGGAAAACGGTTCAAGCCTGAGATTCTTGAGGTCCGGTATCAGGGGAAGAATATCGATGACATCCTCAATATGAGCGTGGAGGAGGCCATTGCGTTTTTCGGTTCAATGAAAGAGCCTGAAGCAAAGTCGATTGCTGCCAAGTTGCAGCCGCTCGTCGATGTGGGTCTCTCATATATCAAGCTGGGCCAGAGCAGCAGTACCCTGTCCGGAGGCGAGAGCCAGAGAATCAAGCTGGCTTATTTCCTGTCCATGAACGAGTCTTCCCAGAAGAAGATAATGTTCATTTTCGACGAACCTACGACAGGCTTGCATTTCTACGATGTGGAGAAATTGCTGAAATCATTCGATGCGCTTCTTGACAAGGGTCATACGGTGGTCGTCGTCGAGCATAATCTGGACGTGATCAGGTCGGCGGACTGGGTTATTGAACTTGGCCCAGGAGCCGGTGCGGAAGGAGGCAATCTCGTGTTCGAGGGAACGCCAGAGGAACTGTCGGAGCATGGTTCGACTGCCACTGCGGCATATCTGTGATATGAATCCTCATATTACATGGCTTCCAATAATAAAAATTGAAGAATTATACCTATCTTTGCGGCCGGAAATTTTGTAAACTATTCAACTGAGTATGAGCGAAATCAGTTTTCCCGTATCGAAATTGATCCGGGGCCTGTATGTAAACAATCTGAAACTTACCTGCATAGCGGACGTGACTGCCAGAATCATTTACAAGGTTCATGGCTTTTTGATAAAGATCACGTGTCCGTTCGTTTCCGACGCCACCTTCCTCAAGTGGAGGTTCAAGTGGAAGGCTGGATATCCTCTTGACCTGGATAATCCGAAAACTTTCAATGAGAAGCTCCAGTGGCTGAAACTCAATGATATACATCCGGAGTATTCCAGGATGGTGGACAAGGCCGAGGCCAAGGAATTTGCAGCATCGCTGATAGGGGAGGAATATATCATTCCGACTTACGGTGTCTGGGACAGGGTGGAGGATATTGACTGGGAGTCACTTCCGGACAGGTTCGTGATAAAGACTACGGCAGATTCCGGCGGGGTCTTTATCTGCAAGGACAAGAGCAAGTTCAATTACCGGAAGGTCTGCGGAAAGCTAAGGAGAAGGCTTGAACGCAAACTGTACAGGAAGACAAAGGAATATCCTTATGCAGGAGTGAAGCCGAGAATCATTGCCGAGGCTTATATGGAAGACGAGAGCGGGTATGAGTTGAAGGATTACAAGATTTTCTGTTTTGACGGTGTTCCGAAGATGCTTTTCGTGGCATCTGACAGGCAGAACAGGGAAGTGGATACCAAGTTTGATTTTTTCGACCTCGACTGGAATCATCTTCCTGTGAGAAACGGGCATGAAAATTCTGAAGGGGAGATTGCGAAACCGAAGAATTTCGACAGAATGCTCGATATGGCGCGGAAGCTTTCTGCCGGAATACCTCATGTGAGAGTGGATTTGTATAATTGTGACGGGAAAATCTATTTCGGGGAAATGACATTTTTCCATTTCAGCGGAATGGTTCCGTTCTCTCCTCATTCATGGGACTTGAGATTCGGAGACATGCTGAAGCTCCCGTCCGCAGAGAAGAATTGAAATATATTGATTATGAATGAGATGCAATATCCGATCGATGCGGTCATCACTTGGGTGGATGGCAACGATCCGGAGCACAGGCGGAAACGCCTCGAATATGAGAAAGGCGGTGAACTGTCCCACGATGACGTGGCAGGAGATATCCGGTATGTCAGTATCGGGGAAATTAATTTCTGTGTTGCATCCATTCTTCGTTATGCTCCTTTTGTCAGGACAATATACATAGTTACTGATAATCAGGATCCTCATCTGCAGCCTTTCATCGAGAAATATTTCCCGGGCCAGTCATCGAAAATCAGGATCATCGACCAAAAGGTGATTTACAGAGGATATGAGCAGTACCTTCCGGTTTTCTGCTCGACTTCCATTGAGACGCTGATCTGGAGGATTCCGGATCTGAGCGAGCATTTCATCTATTTCAATGACGATTTCATGCTTGTAAGGCCGACTTCCCCGGAGGATTATTTCGACGGAGACAAGGTGGTCTGCTATGCCAACAAGTTCAGCATCCCGTTTGCGAACCTTATCCAGTTCCTCAAGCCACGCTCCAAAGGTCACAAGAAGGTGACCTTCAAGCACAAAATGGTTCTGGCCGCCGAGGTCCTCGGCATAAGGGATTATTTCTACAGGCTCGGGCACAATCCTCAGTCGATGAGGGTGAGCGTTTACCGGGAGTATTTCGAGAAACATCCTGATGTGCTTGAGCGGAATATAAAATACAGATTCCGCGACATTGAGCAGTTCCAGGCCCCTGAACTCGGATTCCTCCTGTGCCGTCTGAGAGGAGAACTTGTGCTCCGCCCGAAGAAGGGAAACAATCTGTATCTGCTGCCGAAAGGCCGCTCATACATGAAAGGACATTTGGACAAGTTCCGCAAATCCACCCGGGAGAAATTCTGTTGCGTGAATTCCCTGAATTACGCTTCCGAAGAAGACAGGGAGGCCACTCTCGCCTGGCTCAGGGAGAGGATTCTCCCTGAGTGATTGCCAGCAAAGGCTTCATTCAATTTTATTTTTTACAGGGCATCTGAATAGAACGGTGTTGACAGTCTGCGTGCATTGCCCGAAGCCTCTATCACGTAATATCCGATCCTGTCCAGGATGCTTCCGGTGTATTTCCCGGAATACTCCTTGGTTATATGGTAGAAACCCTCGAATGCCGGATAAGAGGCGTAATTGCTCCTGTCAATTTTCAATTCATCGACTCCTGTCATCATCGTCCCATTCTTGTTCAGCGGGATGATTGAGAACTTCAGGCATTGCTGTACGTCTATACCGGCCTTGTCCGGGTCGTCATCAGGAGTGAGATTCCCCCACAGCATCGTCATGGCCTCGTCAGCGTAGGATTCGCTGAACGGAAACTTGTTGTTTTCCTGATAGTTGTTTTCGTACATGTGTATCTTGTATTCCAATTCACCTTTCCGGCTTATCTGTTCTTTTGGCACAGGAACCAATCCCGCCGGCTTGTCTCCTGCAATCTGGCAATTTATCCTGTTGCTCTCATCCAATGTCACACTGCTTGAGACCAATGTCTCCGGTTTTATGACCAAAGGCAAGTTGTGGCTCCATGAGTATGAGTATTTATATGACGCGAATGCTACATTGCATGGTACGAAATAGAATCCGATATATCCCGGAATGAAGTCAATCTGGGCTATGATGCTGAATTCCAATATGATGTCCTGCAGGTAATATCCTGTGAACGTCTGTCCTGTGAACGGATTTGTCACGCTTCCCATGAAGCAGAATGCTCCGCTTGCGAAAAAAGGCCTGTAGTCATTGCTCCCGGTATCAGCTGACGGAGGAACCAGCTGGATTGTCATCTTTCCGTTGTTCACGGACTTGATGCTCAGGCTGTTGTGCCCTGACAAAGATTGAGCGTACAATTGGCTGTCAGGCAGTGTGCCTCCCGAAGCCGGTACTCTTGTGAAAGTCCATTCAGCTGCTTCCGTGCCTTCTTCACCGTCGTATATGTTCAATACATGATTCTCCACATGCTGGTCTGCAGCAAGGGCACTCATCAGAAGCTGTCCGTTCGTGATGTTTCCCAGATACCTTTGTCCCGGGAATGCCTTCCGTATATTGCAGTTGACTTTGTACAGGATTCCGAACAGACCTTCAGTGTCCGATTCAATCCCGATTCCAAGGGTAGCAGTTCCTTCAGAGATGCCGTAAATCGTACCGGATGCAGCGTGCTCGGATAAAAGCAACTCTCCATGGTCTGACGGTACAGAGATTGCGCAACCGGCCGGGGCATTCTCATCAACTGTCCCTGATATTCCGGAACCGGTGAATTCTCCTGAAACTGCAGGTTCAATCAGGTCGTGTATGAACAGTCCCATTACATCCCCTTCTTCGTTCCCGCTTGTGTGGAAACCTGCAGCCGAAGCCAGCCCGGAATCAGGTATGGCGAATGATGATGGCGCCAGGATGCTTCCGGTCCTGTCTGTGAGATACAGCAGGAAATCCACAGTCTTGTGCCCGTCTTCATTCAGGTCCGCATCAGTTATCAATGAACCGGATACAGCATCGCGAAGGGCATATTCCGGCCAGGCGGAAGACGCGGAATTTATGCTGACCGTCCGCTCGGAGGAACTGAGAGTAAAATCCGAATACCTGTTCCCGGCTGCCGGAGTCCTCGTGGACGAATATATGAATAATCTCTGAAGCGATACATCCCTTGCATATAAGAGTGTCAAGCCGTTTGGCATCTCCACCGTATCTATTGCAGGCCCGGTCTTGTCTCCGAGTACCAGGCTGCGGTCTCCATAACAGACAGTGACCGGGGTGCTTTCGGTGATGTAGGGAAGATTTATCTCGCTCCATTGTCCTACATATTCCGGCATCTGGGGCATATGGAAATTGAACAGTGGATCATGGCCCAGACCGGAAGTGTCTATCAGCCAGCCGATTTTTTCCAGCCCGTCTTTCGATGCGGTCATTGTCACGATGCATTCAGTGTTCCTGTATATTGAGAAGTCCCTGCATGTGTCCTGCCCGAGATAGAACCGGTACAGGACATCACCGACATATCCGTCAGGGCTTCCGGAGAATGATGTGGATACTTCGATGTATGTACATTGTCCGGCTTTCCCGGGTATCTTCTCCGGCACTTTGCTCCACGGGTCATCATTGTCTTCCAGCAATCTGCCCTGGGCATTCTCAAGGGAGTAGAAATAAACGGTTCCTCCGCTGTTGAGAATGGCGAGGTCGGATTCTGAAGCATAGTCCCCGCTGCTCTCGATTCTTTCGGGAATACTGTGCCCTTCTGCAAATGGGGCGGCATCGAGAGCTGCCTGGCATATCCTTGCAGAAGTCACCTTCATGCCGGGCAGAGCAGACGCGTCAAATCTGAATCCGCATTTGGTGATGAGTCTCGTAAGGTCCATGACCTCATGGGTCCCCGGTACTGAAACCGAAATCTTCTTTGATGCTGTGAACAATGTGGACGGTCCGAGCTCTGATGAGGAACTGACCGAATACCGCCATTCCTTCATTCCGATCTCTGTTTCCGGTGCTGGGAATTCCGTTCCGAGATTTGCAATAGCATAGACTTCATATTGATCTTCATCCAGAAGCATTTCCACTGTCTCTCCGCCGTCTGAAAACAGGTTGCAGTCAAGCAGGCCGTCCCGATAGCATATGATATTGATGTCATTGACGGCATCTTCGTCCAGGTCAATGCTGCTTCTGGTCCGGCCGGTTTCGACAAAACTGAAGGAGACCGGAATCCGGTTCCCGTCTGAATTCACGGATTCATCCCTGCAGCATCCGCACACGGCGTAAAAGGCCAGGATGAATATCAGGTATCTTTTTGTTCTCATGTCAGAATTCATATAGATGATATTTTTCAATTTACAACTACGGTAATGCCGGCTGCATCGCTTACAGGAGTGCCGGCCTCCACATATACCAGCCCGGATCCTTTTCCCGCAAGGTGCAGCACCACACCTTTCCCGTCGGAATCCATGACATAGTCATATATTCCTCTTTCACGGTCATATTCAAGTTCTTCTTTCCCGAATTCAATCCTCGCATCTTCAGGAATGACTGATGCCCGTATATGGATTTCATCTCCTACATATCCCTGGACATAATTGCCTGGATAGACGGTCAGCGTGGCCGGGCCGATTCTGTCAAGACTGCTCTTGTCCACTCTCCAGCTGTCTTCGGATATTCCGTCACCTTCAGGACGGATGGTAATCCTGTATTCACAGTTCCTCTCCACGTCAAAGTTTTGCGGGCTGTCCCCGAGATAGAACCTGTATATCAGATATTCATCGGGTGGAGTATAATATGTGCCAGACTGATATTCAGCTTTGATTTCTATATATGAGCAGAGGGAGGACATTGCATCGGATAAGTCCGGAATCTTGTCTTTTTCACTCACGGCATCAGGAAGAAGGTTTCCCTGCATGTTCTCGAGAACATATAGACTCGCTTCCCGGCTCCTGCCCGGGGAGACCTCGATGTTCAGCTGGTCAGCCTCTGTTCCTGAACACAGAAACCCTTTCGTGAAGACGTCCTGGCTTCCTTCAGCCCTGCTTCCCCCGAAAATGGCTACTGATCTGGGCGTGCCTGCAGCCTGTACACTCCTGACATTGAAACTTATGCCTTTGTCAAGCCCTGTCCTGTCAACCGTGAGCGTCACCTTTGCCATCATTCTTTTCAGGTCCACGCGGACGGAATTGTCTTCTCCAGTTATCATTATCAGGCCGCTGTCACCGGCCATCGGAATCCCGCGGCTGTATTCATCGGGATAAGCCATGTAGTAGCGCATGTTTCTAAGGTCTCCCAAAGTCCTGATACCGTTGATTCTGAATCCGAAATTGGCGCATACGGCGACTCTGCATTCCGTTCCGGTTATCCATGAACTGTGTACCACCGCATCGCAGTCATCACCAGGACTTGTCCTGTCGGTGAATATACTCTCCTCAAGGTCTCCTGAACTGTTGAACAGAAATACATTCAGGTCACTTATCCGTTCCTCGTCCGGAATAGCGGATCTTGTTTCAAAACTGCCTCGGAGACCGGCTTTAATCATGATTCCGGTCACTGTGCCTGTCTCCGGGCAGTCATCCGGATGCTGCAACGACCTGCATCCGGTCAGTATCTGTGCCGTCATCGCGGCCAGTATCAGTGATATTTTTCTTATCATAATGCTTTTCAGTAGGTTATGGTCCTGCCGGATTTCACATTCCATTCCTCAATATACATCGGGATCCCTATTATGTCCGTGTATACAGGAGTGTCCGGGTCATCGACCCCTCTTCTCGTGATGGTGATGTCATATGCGTAAGACATGTTTCTTGCAATCCCGGAATGCCCTGATGACGGTGATGTCTCGGCGCGGTTGACGTTTATCGGATAATATGTCTTCTTCCCTTCGAGGGCGCCTTCGATGACTATTCGAGTGAACGGAGTCCCAGGACCCTCGGCTGCCGCTTCATTGGGGTAACAATATAGCCGGATTTCCGGATACAGGACACTGAGCCCGATTCCGCCCGGGATCTCTCCGGCCAGGACAGATTTGTCTGCAAGCCGTTTCATGTCCTGCTCGGAATATCCTCCCTGATTAAGGATGCTTTCAGGCAATTCCGGGGCTTCTCCGGCTATCGGATACCGGCTGCATACGTTGGTGAGATATACTTTTACGTCCTCCAGTTTCATTCCCTCGTAGGGCCGTCCATGGAAATCGCAGCTGATGCTGTTCAGCCTGATTTCCGCAAGCAGAGGCTTCAGGTCAATACCGAATCCGGTTTTGCCGGCTTCGAAGGCGGTTTCTCCGCACATTACGGGATTGTGTATGTCTTCATCCTCGAGTTCGGCGTGCAAAGTCATAAGGTCATCGTAGCTGAGAATCCGGTCAATCACGTCCCGGTCAGCAGGGATGTTTGCGACTGCCACGGCAATCTTGGAACCACTTCGGGATGAAATGTTTACATCTCCTCCGGCGAAGCCATCCAGTCTCTGATAAGAATCCAGCCTTCGCAGCCTGTCGTCATCGAATGTGAAAATATCGAGAGTCCCGCCTCCGGGAATGGATTTGATGTAAAGTGTGGTAGGGATGGTATCCCTGAGGCGGGTGACTCCCGAACTCTCCGTATATGTCTCGTATTTCGTGCATGAGAGAAAGGCCGGCAGGAAGTAAAGTAAAAGCAAGGTCGTGATGATCTGTGACATCGTGTTTTCAGATGTGTAGAAATAGGTCAGAATTGGATTTGGCCGGCCTTGAGATATGATATGATGTGTTGTCATCGCATTTGATATTTTCGGAGGCAAATTTATCATCGTGCATCATCACATCATAGGAAAAGTGGCTCTATCGACCTTGATTTATATGAATTTTAAATTTTTAAGATTTATTTTAAATATTATCGCTTTTTCTTAACCCACATTGCAGCTAATAGAGATCTAACCACCTGATTTTGAGGGAGGGC
>JBJEBJ010000065.1:0-8830 GCA_051869955.1 Candidatus Cryptobacteroides sp. | reverse complement strand
CATCAACACCGGGGACAAGGCTCCGCGTGCCGCAGGCGTCATCCATACCGATTTCGAGAAAGGATTCATCCGCGCCGAGGTAATCAAATACGAAGACTTCATCCAGTACAAGTCAGAGGCCGCCTGCCGTGCTGCCGGAAAGCTCTCCACGGAAGGAAAAGAGTATGTCGTGCAGGACGGGGACATCATGCATTTCCTCTTCAACGTATAAGCGCCGTTTACCCCCGACCTGGCCGCATTATTTGTTCTTTTCAAAATTAATACATACCTTTACCGCAGCGGGAAATGCTGTGGAGAGGTTGTGTGACTTATTGATTATCAATATATGAGAAAGGAACTTTTCAAATCGGCTGTCGTCCTTGCGCTGTCTATGGCGCTCCTCTCATGCAAGGACGATACACCTTGGAACAACGTTGCTGATGCTGGCAAAGACGGTCAGGAACAGACGGAGAATGTCTCCGGCGGAGATGAAGGAACTCCTTCAGGACAGGAAGGGGAACAGGGCTCCGGAAGCGATACAGGCGGGGAAACTTCCGGCGGAGGCCTTACGGAACCGGTCGTGCCGGGGGACGAGAGTGTCTATACCGGGGTCGCCGGATGGACAGGCCCTGTGGCGGACGATGCATCTGCCGATATCGCCGTCAATGATTCTGACATCTATTGGGAAGCCTGTGACTGGAATGACGTGATTACTATCATTTATGACGGGGCCACGGCAAATGTCACCAATACCAACTCCAAGATATTGACGGACATATCAGGGGCTCATGTGACAGTGGACCTCCAGACCAATTCCGTTTCCAACGTGAGCATCATACTCAAGGGAGTCTCGAATGACGGCTCGTTCAAGCTTTACGGAGTCAAGAAATCCAAACTCGCCCTTTGCGGACTCGACCTGACCTCTTCGAAAGGTCCGGCCATCAACATCCAGCAGCACAAGAGGGTATTCGTCCACATGCCGTCCGGGTCGGTGAACAGGATCACGGACTCACCTGTCTATTCTGATGACCACTATTATGTCAGCGGAGCATCGTCGGCCACGGAGGACAGAAAGGCGGCGTTCTTCAGCGAGAGCAATCTCATATTCAGCGGAACCGGATGCCTCGTGGTTAACGGGAAATACAAACACGGCCTTTGCACTGACGGATATCTCTATACGCGTCCGGGAACAACGATTGCCGTCGAGTCTGCTGCTGCCAACTGCCTGCATGCCAAGGGTGACGACGAGGAACTCTTCGGGGTGAAAATCAACGGCGGATGTCTCTATGCCCGCGCCTCCGCTTCTGACGGCAAATGTCTCAAGGCAGACATGTCCGTCCATGTCAATTCCGGCAAGATTGATTTCGAGGCATCAGGCCAGGCCGGGAAGGGTATCAAGAGCGATGAGGATGTCAACATCAATGGCGGGAATATCGTAATCAGGACTTCCGGAGACGCATTCTACGATTCAGAAGCGGCAGATGTTTCCAGCGCATGCTGTATCAAGTCCGACGGTGATCTATATATCTATGGAGGCAATCTGGATCTCTCCAGCAGCGGCCAGGCCGGAAAGGGCATAAAGGCCGGAAGCGATGACATTTCCGGGAAGAATATTGTAATCGGAACGCAGGACGGAGGGCCTGTCATGAAAATAGCCACCACCGGGCAGTCCTACGGTTCTTCCTCTTCAGGAGGCGGCTGGGGCGGAGGCAGGCCGGGCCAGGGCGGAGGGACGACCACCTCGTCTTCATCCAAGCCAAAGGCTGTCAAGGCCTCCGGAACTGTCACGGTGAACGGGGGAGATCTCACCATTACCACCACCGGGTCTGGCGGAGAAGGCATTGAGAGCAAAGCTGCAACGGAAAACTCCGTGGTCCTCAATGGCGGCAATGTATATGTGAATTCCTATGATGACGGAATCAACTCTGCCGGACAGATAGTATTCAACGGAGCCAATGTCTTCGTATGGGCCACGGGCAATGATGCAATAGATTCCAATTACGGCAAGACCGGTTCCATAGTCATCAAAGGCGGCGCCCTTTTCGCGCACAGCTCCACGGAAGAATCGCTTGACTGCGACAGTGCCTCGAGAATCACCATTTCAGGAGGCACCCTGTTCACTACGGCTGGATCTTCTATGGGATCTTCAGGCACGCCGTCATGCTCGGTCCCGGCCTTGAAATTGTCATCCCTTTCCGTGACACAGGGCTATTTCACCCTCACGGATGCGTCCGGAAACGTGTTGTTCTCCACGTATGTGCCCAAGGCGATGTCGAGCCGCGGCACTTATATCACTTCGCCTGAGCTCAAGAGCGGCAATACGTACAAGTACGGCATCTCAGGAACTTCTGCGCCGTCCGGGGCAAGCTCTTTGTGGGGGACATATTATTACACGGGAGGTACGGCTTCGGTAACCTCATCATTCACTGCAACATCTTCATTGACAAGCAAATAGGAATCTGGCTATAAATTATGGAAACAATTGTGAGAATTCTTCAGGGAATGAAACCTGCAGCGGTTTTCTTTTTCGTGTCACTCTTCTGCGGGCTTTCGATGTCTGCACAGGAGCTGGATCCGGCGACTCTTGCAAAGCGTGATGCGCGCAGGAATCTTGTCGTCAAGGAATGGAACACCGATGCCAGGACGAGGACAAGATGGCTTGACAGGCAGACGACATATGACTCGCAGGGCAGGAAAGTCGAGGAGATAGAATATGCATCCTACGGACAGAAATGGAGGGAGACACTCGAGTACGGAGAGAACGGACGGGTCTCCAGGGAAGTGGAATATGACGACAGGAACAAGCCGGTCCGCATCCGCAAGTACGAATGGAATGCAGACGGGACGAAAAAGAAGCAGTACAATTATGCGCCCAACGGCAAGCTCCAGTCCATCAAGGTGTTTGAATACGTGTTCACGGAGCCTTGACGATGAACGACATTCTTCAGACCATGCGCGGCATTTCGTTGGAGGAGATGGATTCCATCAAACTCATGAACCGCGTGGATACCAAATATCTGGCCACCCGTGCCCAGCTGCGCCCCATGCTTGAGAGGGCGGCTGGCCTGTACATGGTGCTGGATACCGGAGGCGACCGTATCTGCGGTTACGATACCCTGTATTATGATACTGATTGTTACAGGATGTATCTCGACCATCACAACCGCAGGCTCAACCGGCAGAAGATCAGGACACGGCGCTATCTTTCCACCGGAGGGACATACCTCGAAGTCAAACGTAAGAACAACCATGGACGTACGAAGAAAAAGCGTATTCCGATTCCTGACGTGGAATTCCTGTCTTTCGCCTGTGACGGGGCTGCCGGTGATTTCCTCGAAGCCAGGTCCGACTTCAAATCCGGTGAACTGTCACCGTCCACGAGGATTGTATTCAGGCGAATCACATTGGTCAACAATGCCATGACCGAGAGGCTGACGGTGGATATGGACCTGAGTTTCCACAATTTCAGGACAGGAGTCTCGGCCGGGCTTGGGGATGCTGTGATAATAGAACTGAAACAGGACGGTTATTGCCGCTCTGATATAAAGGAAATTTTACTGGATATGAGAGTGAAACCGCTGAGAATCAGCAAATATTGCATCGGTACAGTGCTGACTGAGCCTGCGGTCCGGCGCTCCCGTTTCATCCGGAAGATAAGAACTGTAGAAAAGGTAACAAACAACAAATTACTCACACGATGATTCAACAGATGCCTGACTTCGATCCGACGATTGCGGAAGAATTCGGATATGAGGTCACCAACGGAACCACATTTCTCGGCGTGCCTCTTCTCGAGGCCACCAACCTGTATCACCTGCTGTTGCGTTTCGCATTCAACCTCCTGATCAGCTGGGTGATAGTGTATCTCATATATCGCCGCCGCAGCGGAAGGAAGGAATATTGCCTCACTTTCCTCGCATTCGCCTCGGCCATGTTCCTGCTCATATTCCTGATGGAGAGCGTGAAGCTCCAGATAGGACTGACCCTCGGACTGTTTGCGATATTCGGAGTCATAAGGTACAGGACAGAGACGGTGCCAGTGCGTGAGATGACATATCTTTTCGTGATAATCACCGTTGCCGTCATCAACGGCCTCGCCCTGAACATATCCTATGCGGAGCTTGTGATAGCCAATATCCTGCTGGCAGGACTCCTGTACATCATGGAACGGCTCCTGTGGCGCAGTGGCAAGGGACAGCTCACGACCAAGATCATCCTATATGACAGGATTGACAACATTGTCCCTGAGCGCCGTGCGGAACTTCTTGAGGATCTGGAGAAAAGGCTGGGTCTCAAGGCGGAGTCTGTGGAAGTGGGACATGTGGATTTTCTCAGGGATGCAGCCTGGCTCAAGGTGAGCTATTATCTGCCTGCCGGGGAGACCAATACCATCAATACAATTGTCCGCGAAAGGGATTTCCATGAATTATGACAAGGACAGCCATGAATAGAAAATTGATTCTTTCGGTGTTTTTTGCCGCGATTTCATCCGCTGTTTTTGCCCAGGTGGATGAGGATACCGATTTCGATTTCAGGGCAAGAGTCTCCGCTGAGGTGGACAAGAAGATTGTCAAAGGCTTTCATGTCTCCCTTTCGGAAGAATTCAGGATCAAGGACGATTTTTCGTCCGTGGACCGTTTCTACACCACCCTCGGGCTGAGTTATAAATTCTGCCCTTATTTCAAGGCCGGGGTCAGCTATACCCTCATGAACTTGCATAAGTTTGACAGCGATGCGGACAAATGGGGATGGAACACGAGGCACAGGGCTACTTTGGACTTGACCGGAATGTACAGGGCGGGCAATGTTAAATTCAATCTCAGGGAGCGTTTCCAGTTCACGCACAGGACCGGGGATATGAATGTCTATCAGAATCCGCGAAATGAGCTGGTTCTCCGGAGCCGTCTGAAGGTCTCCTATGAGTTCCAGTCCAGGCCGGTCGAACCGTATATGTCCGTCGAGGTGCGCAATACCCTGAATGCCGTGCATTACAATTCCCCTTCATGCTCATCAGTGCCGGGAGACAATATCTCGTACAATGACGTCTATGTCAACAGGGTGCGTCTCCAGCCGGGTGCGGAATGGCGCCTGAATTCCAGGAACTCGTTTGATTTCTATCTCCTTGCGGACTATGTTTACGAAAAGGACATTGACGCGGACAAGACGGGTAATCTGAAGAAATACAAGGATGCTGCCGGAAATGTTGTCACTGATGCCTCCGGCAATCCTGTCTATCGCATCTTCTATCAGCCGGGCTGGAATTTTTCCCTCGGTGTGGCATACAAATATGCATTCTGAATGCTGAAACTTTGGAGGAATCCGGATTATTTTCTACTTTTACAATTTATATTGGAAACGGACGCAAAAGCTGCATAAATCGCAATAATGAAAAAATCAATCATCTGTGCAATGGCCGCTGTAGCAGTTGCCTGCACCTCAAATACCGGGAATACTGTCCTCAAGGGGACATTCTCCGGTCCTGATGCTCCGGAGAGCATCCGCGTAGTTCTCCCTTCCCAGGACATTGACACCGTGGTAGTGCTCAATGGAACGGAGCTCAATCTCGAACTTCCTGTCGACAAGCTCAACGGCGGACGTATCACTGCCGGCCAATCCTCGACAAATTTCATTTCAGACGGAACCGTGATCACGGTCAAGATTGCCGGAAGCAACATTCTCACGGAATCTGCACGTCCTGAGAAATCCCTCAATGCCAGATATATGGAAGTCGGATCAGTTACCAAGGACATGGTGACCGAATTCCGCACTGCCATGAAGGCCATAGTGGACAGCACCGGAATCTCCGAAGAAGAGAAGGAGAGACTTCAGGAGGAATGCTACAATTCCTTCAACGGCAAATTCAAGGACTTCAATCTCAAGCTTATTTCCGAGAACCCTGACAATGTCATCGGCGTCGAGGCCCTGAAGCAGGTATATTATGACCTTGATGACAATACCGTGGACTCTCTCATATCCACTCTTGACACCGCTGTGGTCAATCTCAAGTTCGTCCAGAACATCAGGAAGGGAATTGAGGCCCGCAAGAATACTGCAGAGGGCATGAAATTCACCGATTTCACCGTGGCACAGCCTGACGGGAGCGAGGTAAGCCTTTCGGACTATGTAGGCAAAGGCAAATATGTCCTCGTGGATTTCTGGGCATCCTGGTGCCGTCCTTGCAAGATGGAGATCCCTTACGTAAAAGACGTTTACAGGAAGCATGCAGGCAAGGACTTCGACGTCCTCAGCGTGGCAGTATGGGACAAGCCGCAGGCCACCGTTGACACGGCGAAGGTATATGGCGTGAACTGGAACCAGATTGTCAATGCGCAGAGCGGTCCTACGGACATCTACGGCATCATGGGCATTCCTCACATCATTCTCTTCGGCCCTGACGGTACCATCATCAAGAGAGATCTCAGGGGCGAGGGCATTGAGGAGGAAGTTGCGAAATACGTCAAATAATTGACAATTAGGGAAAAAATAGCATTGTTTCCACATTCCCCCGGAGTCTACAGATATTATGACTCCGAGGGGATTGTGATATATGTCGGCAAGGCGAAGGACCTTCACAAACGCGTAGCCCAATATTTCGTGCCGCCCGAAAGGCTGAATGCCAAGACCCGGATTCTCGTATCGAAGATAGCCGATGCGCAATATTCCGTCGTTGACACGGAAGCCGACGCCCTGCTTCTCGAGAATAACCTGATCAAGCAGTACAAGCCCCGTTACAATATCCTTCTGAAGGATTCGAAGACCTATCCCTGGATCTGCGTGACCGGAGACGAGTTCCCCAAAGTCTTCCTGACGAGGCGTATCGTAAAAGGCAACCGCTATTTCGGCCCGTACAGCTCTGTTTTCCATGCGAGGAATCTGCTGGAGTTCTTCTCTGGGAATTACAGGCTCCGTTCATGCAAGCACAAGATTACTTCCGACGCGGTTCTCAGGGGAAAATTCCGTCCATGCCTCGATTTCCATATCGGCCGGTGCTCCGGATGTTGCATCGGGAAGGTGTCCGTTTCGGACTACAATGCTGATGTTGAGGAGATTGTAAGCCTTCTGAAAGGCGGTGCCAATGAGATTATCCAGCATTACAAACGCCTGATGCACGAAGCGGCGGACAGACTGGATTTTGAGCAGGCGCAGATCTACAAGGAAAAGGCGGATTCGCTCCAGCAGCATTATTCCAAATCGGTCATAACATCAGCCACGGACACGAATGTCGACGTCTTCTCGCTCGTCACGGATGCAGGGGAGTCTTTCGGCAATTTCATGCGAGTGCGCTCCGGGGCCGTCATACAGTCCCTGAATCTCGGTTTCAAGATGAACATCGAGGAGGAGCCGGAGGCTGTGCTGAGCGAATTCATAGCTGAAATTGAGTCGAAATTCGGCAAACTGGCAGGGGAGGTTCTCGTGCCGTTCCTTCCTGACGTGGAGATGGAAGGAGTGAATTTCCGCATTCCCGTGAAGGGTGACAAGCTCGCAATCCTGGCCCTGAGTACCAGGAATGCCAAGGAGTTCCAGTTCAATTCCATCCGCCAGAAGGAGCATACAGACCCGGACCAGTACCGGACAATGGTGCTCACCGAACTGCAGAAGGCATTGGGGATGAAGGCCCTTCCGGAGCATATCGAGTGTTTCGACAATTCCAATATACAGGGTACGAATCCGGTGGCATCCTGCGTGGTTTTCCGCGGCGGCGTGCCGTCCAAGAAAGATTACCGCAAATTCAAGATAAAGACTGTCATAGGAGCCAATGACTATGCTTCCATGAAGGAGGTCGTGAACCGGCGTTATTCCAGGATGCTGGCCGAGGCTCCGGACGATCTGCCCCAGCTCATAGTCATAGACGGCGGCAAGGGCCAGCTGGATTTCGCTTATCAGGCTCTTGCGGAGTTGGGCCTGACCGAGAAACTGACTGTGGTGGGTCTTGCCAAGCGGCTCGAGGAAGTGATCAGGGTAGGGGACCCGTATCCCCTGTTCATCGACCGGAATTCCTCGGCCCTCAAGGTCCTGCAACACATCAGGGACGAAGCGCACAGGTTCGGCATCACCTTCCACCGCAGCCTGAGGAGCAAGAGCCAGATAGAATCTGCCCTGACCAAGATCAAGGGGGTGGGGGAGCAGACCGAGAAACGGCTCCTCATGCATTACGGCAGCGTCCCCCGCATAGCTGCGGCTTCCGTGGATGACCTCGCGGAGTTCCTCGGAAAACGCGAACTTGCAGAGAGAATACATTCACAACTTAATGATAATAAAGAAGATGAAGTTTGACGAGAAAAAATTCAACCTTTGGTTCAATGCCTTCATCCTGATAGGGATGCTCGTGGCGGTCATAGTCACCAATGTATATAAGTTCCAGCAGCCGGACGCGAGGCGTTTCATGCTTGTGCTCGCGAGCTTGGGAGCGCTCATGGGAGTCGTGAATACAGTATTGTCGGCCAATGGAAATATCCTCACTTTCCTGTTCGGCCTTATCGATGTCACGATAGCCTCTGTGGTGGCTTTTGACAGCAGCATCAGGCCCGGAGGCGAGCCGGTATGGGGTAATTTCGCCCTGCATGCCTTCTATTTCCTTCCGATGCAGTTCGTCGGATGGTGGCAGTGGCGCAAGCGAGGGGCAACGGCAAAGGAGCAGGTCAAGGCCCGCAGGCTGACTGCCGGCAAATGGACATTGCTCCTGGCATCATTCTTTGCAGGTACTCTCGCGGCATATTTCATACTGTGTGCTGTAGGTGGAAATGCCGGCTCGCAGGGAGTCATCAGGACCGTAATCCTCTTCGATGCCCTTGTGCTGGTCCTGAACATCCTCGGGCAGGTGCTGATGTCGTTAGCCTATATGGAACAGTGG
>JBJEBJ010000064.1:0-1890 GCA_051869955.1 Candidatus Cryptobacteroides sp. | reverse complement strand
CCATATTACTGGTACGACGAGGACGGCGATATCTGGTACTGGAACGGCTATGAAAACGAATTCATCTCCTTCGGCTCGGACGGTTACATTGACGACGATACGGGCGAATATATGGAGTCGAATGACGCGGGCTGGGATTATGAGGACGAGTATTACGACGACTATGACCCATGGTCCGACCCCGGCGACGGCTGGGACGAATGGTCCGACCCCGGCGACTATTACGATGACGGCTGGGGCGACTACTTCGGCTGATTACAGGAGGAATGCCGAACATGAAAAATTGGAAAAAGTATACAGCCTGTTTGCTGGCGCTGATGATGTGCCTGAGCATGGCCGCCTGTGAAGGAAAAGACGGCAACGAAGAAGAAGTCAACTATGACGAAGAAGTCAGCAATGATGGAGAAATCAGCATTGAGGATTTGGAGGGGTTCTGGTATCCGCCGGAGGGGATCGGTTCAACCTCGTCGGTGCTGACCAGCATTTATATCGACGGGACGGCCGGAACCTGGGAGGAATATGACCAATATGGTGATCCGACGGAATATACCGGAATTGCTTATACCGACGGAACAGTCCTGACTCTGACGGATGTGCCGCTAATCGGGGATGTGGATATTCCGATCGGCGACGCGGATACGTTGGTAACGGATACCGGTGAAACCTACTGGGTGAAGGGCTATCCCGACTTTATGGATAAACCGGAGCTTTCTTCGTCTTACTATGGCAACTGGTACTTGAGAGGCAATCATGATTCGGAGTATGCGACGGTGCTGACTCTGAATGAGGACGGGACCTACTCCTGGTACGGTACGGAAGGAACCTATACCTACAGGGAATTCGATGAGTATGTGGGGGATACGGGTACAACCGTATTTCGCCAGGAAATCGCGTTGTCTGAGTATATGAATGAAATGTACTATCTGGTCTCAGATGGGCAGGTCCTGGTACGCTGGTCTGACGCTTCCAATGGCGATGACTATTACATTCATGAGGACGCTCTGGATAATGTATCGCTTTTAACGGAGTATAATCTGACGAATGAAAGCTTCTCTGGCCAGGACTATTCCCTTGAATTCTACCGGGAGTATACAGTGAGCTGTTATTTCTTCAATGGTGAGACCCGAACCGGTACGTGGGAAATGGATGATACTACGATACGGATTTTCTGGGATGACGGTGAGACGGATGAGGCAGAGTTGGATTGGAAAACGCTTTATATGAGCTCCACCGGCGAAACCCTGGAAAATCCCTGGTAATAGAAAGATTTGATGGAGAACGGTATGAAAAACAGGAAACGGTTTTTCTGTCTGCTGACATTGGTGCTGTTTAGCCTTGCTTTGCTTGCAGGCTGCGGCAGCCAGGACAGCGACGTGCAAGACACCGATGGGATGATCTATGAATATGACTCTATCGGCGCCGGCTCAATCATGCGGAACGGAGAACAGATCGATGTCTTATTCTTCAACGACCAGGAAACGGTATATATCTATTACAACGATTATTTCTACGACCTTGAAGAGCCCAAGCTGCTTGACAAAGCCGAGCTTCCGACGTATGAGCTCCATGATACGGACTGGTATGCCGAATCGTTTTACACCGGTGACGACAACGGTGACGACAACAGTGATTTGCGAGTGACTCTCCGCCATGCGGATTATAGTGCATCGTACATTGTGTGGACGTGGGATAAGGATCAGGGGTTTGTCTATCAGCCGGATGAGTCTCGCTTCTACGATCCCGGCGTGGTCGAAGACCAGGGAAAGTACCGCTTTATGGTATATGGCCGCTGGAGTTATGGTTCCACCGGTCAATACGATTGCATAGATATCGATGGGGAAGGCAACTGGAAGTTCTATTCCACGGACCTCGATAGCTATGAGAGGTATG
>JBJEBJ010000063.1:0-1894 GCA_051869955.1 Candidatus Cryptobacteroides sp. | reverse complement strand
GCCATATCTCGTCATATAATCGGTTGAACAATACGAGGATAATCCCGAACCAGTATGAAAGGTAGGCCATAAGCACGGAGAGCATGACGGACTCGAACACCCCTGCGCCTGTAATAAGCAGGACAAGGAGAGTAACCCAGAAGCTCATGCACTTTCCGCACTTGGCGATTTTGCCGGCCACGCCAGCAACCGCCTCGGACAATCCGAGGTGTTGGATTAGCGTAGCCGCCATCATCGCTATTATGGCCGTCCTGAACATAGCCGGAGCTTAGGCTATCGTCAGCGTCAGAGGAGCCTCGGAGACGAAAGTCCTGCTGCACCTCTGGCAAGGCTGTCCAACGATTGCGTTTACAGGTGCTCCGCCTTCAACCGTTACGGATGTAGGAGCCGCCACTGATGCGACCGGAATGGAAAAGTCCTGCGATATGAGCTGCGCCTTTGTGCAGCACTCGTTTCCGTCACAAGGGACATAGACGACTGTGCCTTCAAGATGCACCCTCACCATGTACTGATTGTCAGCGACTTTCGAAATCTCCCTGAAAGTGAAAATCGGGAAGAACGATGGCTGCAATCCGACGCAGGATGAATGGCAGAGCCTCTGCGTGATGTTCACCTGAAACTGATAAGGTGAAGTTGTTGACCCGGCGGCCAGAACCGGAGTAATGATGGCCGATGTGATTTTACCCATAATTGACAGGTGTTTTGTCCCCTACTGATTTTCCACGTTCTCCGTGCCGGGGACGTCAGGCCCGGAGGTTTCTATCGTAAGTTTCTTCTCAATCTCTGCAAGCCTTTGCTCGATAGCATTGAGGAACATATTATTCGCCTTGACTATCTCCTGCACATTCACAAGGAGTTTATATATCTCGTTCATACTCAATCATTTAAAATATTTATATAAATTTATTCTTGAGGTGGTTTCCGCAAGAAGTTGATTACGAAAGGATTGTTCTTGAAAGTCACCAAGGCTTTCATAAGGCTGTCAGCCCTGACGAGAGTGCCGGAATGGTATCTCTCCCGGACGAAATCGTTTATCGCCTTTGTCAGCTCCTGCACTTCCTTTTCGTTCCTTGCGTAAACATAGAACTGTGCCGTGTATGGTCTGTAATTTTCCATAATCATCTGCTTTTAAGGGTTATTCAGCTGGCGGCGGAGGAACGCCCGGAACATCCTGCAAAGGAGGCGTTATCGGATTCCCTGCCCTTATCTGTTGGAACAGGTTGTAATATCCGGCTATCTTGTCCTGATTGCTGTCAATCCAACCGAGAACCTTCATTGCACCATCTGTAATCTGCTTCATCGGTGACGGAGGCACAATATCGAAATCCGGCAATCCCGGCATATCCTTGACAAAGAAATCATACAACTGCTCTGCGGCCTTGATGTCCTTTCCGCAGGCGCGGATGCAGCTCATCTTGAGTGACATCTTGGATGTAGGTACTATTGCCTCCATATCAATCTTCTTTTTGAATATCATAGTCAGCGGATTTAAAAAGAAAAGAGAGGGAGGGCCTTCCTCCCTCTCCAAGAGATTGTTAGCCTTCGCAGCAAGTGTTGCATCTGCACGGCATGGCCGGCTGGTACAGGGCCACAGGCTGAGGACAGGTCTGCCCGTTGTGACCGAAACCGTTGCCGTTGAGAAGTGCGTTAAGGGCGAGGGCTTCTGCGCTTGCTGATGCGAGTGCGTTTGCACCTGCTCCGGAGAATGCACCTGCTCCGGTCCTAACGTCAACATACTGCGTCATGCTTGGAGCATGCTGGTTCTGCCAGGTCTCCCTGCTCTGCCTCTCGATGAGGTAGTTGTTGGCGAGGATGTCTATCGCCTTCGTGTTGCCTGCAGCGAGGTTTTCAGCCGCTTTCGCACGTGCCTGCGATGCGTTGTTGATTCCCCAAG
>JBJEBJ010000062.1:0-41334 GCA_051869955.1 Candidatus Cryptobacteroides sp. | reverse complement strand
CTTTGTGTCCCAGACGCACAAAAAATGCAAATCAACCGGGATTTTACGTTGAGCCGATTATACCTAATACCGGAGTTGTGGATAGTCAGTATAAAAAACCAACGGATTGAATTTCAATCCGTTGGCGAGTTTGTTCCGGTACTGGGTAGGAGAATCGAACTCCTATTACAAGATTGAGAATCTTGGGTACTAACCGTTATACGAACCCAGCATTTTTGTATTTCAGGATTGCAAAGTTAGGCAAATTTTCCGGGAATACAAATTTTTCTTGCTGTTTTTTGGGACTTTTTGACAAGTTTTCTGAAATAGCATTGAATTCCAGTTACTTAAGAAACACGAAAAATACAGCGAGAATAAGACAGATGAACGCTGCTACGTGATTCCACTGGAGAGACTCTCCTTTGAACATGAAAGTCACGATGATGGTGAATACTGTCAGGGATACCGCTTCCTGGATGACTTTCAGCTGCATTATAGAGAACGGACCTCCGTTGCCGTTGAAACCGATCCTGTTCGCAGGTACCTGCGCGCAATACTCGAAAAATGCAAGTCCCCATGAGAACAATATGACCAGAATCACCGGCCAGCCGGTCGATATTTTCATTTCCTGAAGCTTCAGATGACCGTACCATGCGAAAGTCATGAATACATTCGATGTCAGAAGAAGCAGAACTGTCCAAAATGCTTTCATAAAAATTATATAATGTTTTCCGAACCGGGGTGCAAATGTAAGCAAAATAATTTGTCATTCTCTCGCCAAAGTGTTAATTTCGCTGACGACTGACTGTAATGCCCGTCATGTCGACCGTAGCACGAAGTGCGAAGCCGGGATATCCGTATGAAGAATTATAATTATGAAACATAGACTGATTGCGATTCTGCTGGCTGTCATGCCGCTGACTGTCAATGCCCAGGACAAGGATTGGGCGAATTATTCCAGATATTCCGAGGCCAATGCCGCAGTGACGTCAGCTCCGAAGGCGGTCCTTTTCGGAGATTCCATCACGGATGCATGGCCGGGACAGGACCCCGCCTTCTTCGCTGACAACAATCTCGTCGGACGCGGAATCAGCGGCCAGACCACAACCCAGATCCTGTGCAGGATGCGCGAGGACGTAGTCAGCCTCAAGCCGAAATATGTGGTGATTCTCGCCGGAATCAACGATATCGCCCTGAATGAGGGATGTGCCCCTGATGTACGGCATGCCGTGGAGAATATCAAGGCTATGTGCGACATTGCCCGGGCCAACAAGATCAGGCCGGTCCTGTGTTCGCTGCTGCCTTCGTACAAGATCCGCTGGAGGCCTGCTGTCACTGACGCCCTTGAGAAAGTTTCCGAGTTCAATGCTCTCCTGAAAGCCTATGCCGAAGAGAACCATATCGCATTCGCTGACTATCATTCTCTTTTCGCGGACGAGAATGGCAGGATGCCGGAAAAATATTCGAAGGACTCCGTTCACCCTAACCTCGAAGGCTACAAGATAATGGAGGAATGCCTGCTGAAGATATTGAAATAATAAATTATTGATAATCATGACATTGATAAAATCCATATCCGGAATACGCGGAACCATAGGGGGACGCCCGGGAGATGCTCTCACCCCTGTTGACATTGTCAAATTCACATACGCATATTGCGCCAAGCTCAAGGAACGCCGGCCGAAGCCGGAAGGTGAAAGATACACCGTAGTGGTGGGCAGGGACGCGAGAATCTCCGGCGAGATGGTCGAGAACATCGTCTGCGGAACGCTCATAGCCTGCGGCGTGGACGTGATTAGGGCCGGTTTCGCCTCCACGCCTACCACCGAGATGGCCGTGATACTTTCAGGGGCCGACGGAGGAATCATCCTGACAGCTTCGCACAACCCGCGCCAGTGGAATGCATTGAAACTCCTCAATGAGAAGGGCGAATTCCTGACCGCAGCCGAGGGGCAGGCCGTCCTGGATTGTGCAGAAGCGGGCGATTTCGATTTCAGTGACGTGGACGGAATGGGTACTATAGTGGATGAGGATTTCACTGACAGACATTTGGATGAGGTTCTGGCTCTCCCTGCAGTGGATGTTGAGGCAGTGAAGAAGGCAGGCTTCACAGTGGTCCTCGATGCTGTGAATTCAGTAGGCGGCATCATAATGCCACGTCTTCTCGAACGCCTCGGAGTCAGGTGCATCGAGCTGAACTGCAATCCGGACGGGGAATTTGCCCACAATCCGGAGCCGCTTCCGAAGAATCTCGAGGAGTTGAGCGCCACCGTGGTGCGCGAGAAGGCAGACCTCGGAATCTCTGTTGACCCTGATGTGGACAGGCTTGCATTCATCTGTGAGGACGGGCAGCCGTTCGTGGAGGAATACACCCTCGTGAGCGTTGCCGACTATCTGCTCTCAAGAGCTGAAGCAGCAGGCGAGAAGAATCTCGTGACTGTGTCCAACCTCTCGTCTTCCAGGGCTTTGAGGGACGTGACGGAAAGCCACGGCGGACATTATTACGCATCTGCGGTGGGTGAGGTGAATGTCACTACGCTCATGCATGAGAAAGGCGCCATAATCGGCGGCGAAGGCAATGGAGGAGTCATTTATCCGGCAATCCATGCAGGACGTGACGCAATGGTGGGCGTGGCCCTGTTCCTGTCCAATCTCGCGCACAAGGGCATGACGGTGTCCGGACTCAAGAAGACTTATCCGGAGTACCACATAGCCAAGAACAGGATAGAACTCTCTGACAAGTCATTGATAGACAAGATTCTGAACCGTCTGAAAGAGATTTATGCCGCAGAGGACGTGAATACATTGGACGGAGTCAAGATAAGTTTCGAAGCCCGCCGCGAGTGGGTTCATCTCCGCAGGTCGAATACGGAGCCTATCATCCGCATCTATTCCGAGGCCCCGACAGAAGAGCGTGCAGTGGCTCTCGGAGAGGAAGTCAGGAAGGTAGCTGAGGACATCATAAGGAGCTGAATATGTTTTCATTCAGGACGACCAGATTAGAGGACCAGCTCGACAAGGCCCTCGTGGACGGCAAGGTGGGCTGCTTCTGTACCCAGAACTGCTGGGATACCAGCGGGGACAGGTACATGTGGCAGATATTCAAGGAGAGGGGCAATCTCGAAAGGCTCTTCCGCCCGGAGGACGCCGAACTTACTCCGGGCACGAACCATATACATTTCGACTCTGACTCCCTCAGGGGATTGAATGCCGTCGTGGTGGAAATCCAGGATGTCGGAGTGAGATATTTCAACTACACCAAGGACGTGATGCGGCTGATGATGCTGCTGACTGTCCTGGACGAACCTCCCGCCCTATATATAGTGGACCATCTGAATCCTGCAGGCAGGGTGGTGGAGGGCTCCGCGCCTGAGGACGAATGCGAGGCCTTTGTCCCGAGAGTGGCTCACCGTCACGGACTTACGCTCGGTGAATTGTGCAATCTCTTCTATGCAGAGATAGGTGCCAGGTATCCGCTTCACGTGATTTCGGCCATGGCCTCCGACTACAACAAGGACATCCTCCCTTGGACAATTGCCCCGGCTTCTGACATCCCGGGAATGTTCACCTGTGACATGTACAGCGGCGGGGGACTCTGGAACAACACCAACATTACCCCGGGCATCGGAACGGCACGCCCTTACGAGTATTTCGGCGCGCCTTTCATCACCCACGGGCCATATGACAGGCTTCCGGTCCAGGAGGGAGTGCTGATGCGTCCTTGCTCTTTCAAACCTTCAGCGGGACAGTACAACGGACAGATGTGCTACGGTTATCAGATAATGCTCAAGCCAGGGGCGCAGTACCACTCCCTGCTTCACACCCTGCAGCTGATCAGGTATTTCCGTGACACATATCCGCAGTTCGAACTTTCGGAAGGATTCCGGAAGAAACTTTCGGACTCGTCCCTGGAATCGTATCTGAAAGGGGAGATTTCCTTCCAGGATGCCAAGGAACACGTGAAATTGGAGGAGCAGAAATGGATTCGCAAGGCGAAGCGCTTCACTCTCTATGACGATGCCCCGTTCCGGATCAAATAATTCGGAAAATGTTTGGAAGTTAGGAAGAAAGTGCATAAATTTGCGTTCCAATTTTGAAACCAATAAATTTTTAAGAAAATGAAAAAAGGAATTCATCCCGAAAGTTACCGCCTTGTAGCTTTCAAGGATATGTCAAATGACACAGTGTTCATCACCCGCTCATGCGCTACCACAAAGGACACACTCGTGGTTGACGGCGTTGAGTACCCGGTTGTGAAAGTCGAGATTTCCAACACCTCCCATCCGTTCTACACAGGCAAAGTCAAGCTTGTCGATACCGCCGGACGTGTTGACAAATTCTATCAGAGATACAAGAGCAGACAGAAGTAGTCTGCCGATACGAGAGAGACTCACGAGGAGGGGGTGGCAAGCGTCATCCCCTCTTTTCATATTATCACCACAATGGAACTATATGAATATGCCAGGCCGGACCTGATGGTCGGCAAGACTGTACTATATGTCCACGGATTCGCTTCCGGGGGACTGAACGGCACCGTCAAGACGATGGGAGTCCTCCTGCCGTCCGCCAAAATCATTGCCCCGGATCTTCCCGTCAGGCCTCAGGAGGCCATGGAGATGCTCCTCTCGTTATGCAAGGAAGAGAAGCCGGACTTTATCATAGGTACCTCGATGGGAGGAATGTACACGGAACTGCTTCATGGCCATGACAGAATCATTGTCAATCCTGCATTTCACCTCGCTGATACAATATTGAAGAACAATGGCCTCGGGCGGCAGGATTATCATTGCCCGCGCAGGGACGGACAGACCTCTTTTCTCGTGAACAAGGGCCTGCTCGAAGATTTCCGTGAGGTTTCCGCAGGATGTTTCGCATCGGTGAATGCAGACGCGACCTCCATGGAGACGTTCGGGGATGTTTCCGACGAAGCCGGCCGCGTGTATGGGCTTTTCGGGACGAAGGACACGATGGTGGACACTTATGACGAATTCGCATCGCATTATCCGAACGCCATCAGGTTCGACGGTGGACATTATCTCGATGACGGAGTCTTTCTCCATTCAGTCCTCCCGCTCATAGAACGTATTGACGACTTGCAGGAAAACAGAAGCAAGCCGGTGCTGCTCATTTCGTTTGCCGATACACTTGCCGACGTGCGCAACGGAGTCGCCAAAGGATTGCCAGTCAGGGAGATGGATCCGTGCGGAAGCGCAGTGAGGGCATTCGTCAGACTCTGCTCGGCATACAAGCCTTACATATTGGTTTCAAATGATTTCAATGCTCCCGGCAATCTCCCGGACATATTCGCATGGATAAATGACCATATCGGGGTTCCGGCATGGAACCGCGTCATTGTGGCCAACCGCAAGGACATGGTGCTCGGCGACTACCTGATAGACCGGCATCCGGACCGGCTCGGGGCAGGGGATTTCATGGGTACTGTCCTGCATTTCGGAGATGACCCGTTCAGGACCTGGGACGAGGTGCTTACCTATTTCGACAGGCTCGGAGGACAGTAGGTCTCAGTCGCAATAGTCCTTGTCAATATTGACCTTCACGGAGTAGTCCGGATATACCGTGCCGAGAATGTCAGTGATTTCCCTTCTCATCTCGGAGACATCCTTGACCGAGAAGTCGATTACAATGTCGAATGATATTTCCATCTTGGATTCGTCCACGAACATGCCGTGAACCTGCAGGATGCCTGGCAATGCGCTCACTATCTTCGTGATGTCGTTCTGCATCTTCACTAAGGCCTCGTTCCCTGTCTTCACGGCGTAGATGCCGACGGTCAGCAGGACTCCGTACTTGCCGTGGATGAGAGTCCTGATTTTCTCGGACAGGAAATGGATCTCCTCGGCCGTCATGGATGCCGGGACAGAGATATGGACTGCTCCGGTCATGTGTTCCGGACCATAATTGTGGAGCATCAGGTCGTAGGCTCCCATTACCGGTTCAATGCTGCAGATGTCTGATTTTATTGACTTTGCAAGACCTGCTGGAATTCTTTCCCCGAGCAGTTCGCTTACCGGGGACATCATCATGTCGTATCCGGCCTTGACGATGACTATGGATATTGCCGCTCCGAGTATCCCGTCCAAAGGGATGCCTGCCATGTGCTCCCCGAAAATCATGGTGCATATGGCCGAGACGAGGGTGGCTCCCGTAATGATGGCGTCGAACATCGCATCCGCGCCTGTGGCGATGAGGGATTCCGAATTGACCTCTTTCCCGGTCCTGCTGACATATCTGCTGAGCAATATTTTAGTGACTATCGCGACTATCAGGATTGTCAGGGTGAGGGCGCTGTATTCCGCCTGAACCGGGTGGAATATTTTCTTGACTGATTCGATGAAAGAGGAGCCTCCGGCGAAGATGATGACCACGGAAATGATGACCGCGGTGAAATATTCGAGCCTTCCGTGCCCGTACGGATGCTCCTTGTCGGCCGGCTTGCAGGCCAGCTTCATTCCGATGATGGTGACTGATGCCGAGAACGCGTCCGAAAGGTTGTTCACGGCATCGAGCACGATGGCTATTGAATTTGACAAAAGCCCTGCCGCAGCCTTGAATACCGACAGCAGTACATTAACTCCCACGCCTGTCCAGCTTGTACGGATTATTCTTTTCTCCCTCTCGGGAGTTGAGGATACGGCATTTCCCATGATCCTTTCAGTATTGGTGAAATGCAAAAATAGCAAATAATTCCGTATCTCCTAATTATTTTCCCTTGCGGCTGAATGCGAGCAGGCCGATGAAGGTGAAGAAGGCGTTGATAATCAACAGTTCATAGCTGAATTTGTAGCCGCCGAACCAGCGCTCGGAATTCAGCTGGAGGACGAGGCAGGCGAGGGGAGCGATGACAGAGATGAACGGCACGGCCCTGTCCGAGGTACGGCGCTTCGTCATTATGCCGAAGGCGAACATTCCGAGAATCGGCCCGTAGGTGTAGCTCGCGAGCTTGTAGACCGCATCAATGGCGCTCGTATTGTTCAGGAAATTGAACACTATGATAGTCAGGCCCATGCATATTGCCATTGCCACATGAACCTTCTCCCTCATTGACTTCACCTTCTCCTCTCCGCGGTCCCTGGTGCCGAGAATGTCCACGGTGAACGAGGTTGTCAGGGCAGTCAGTGCCGAGCCTCCCGCCGCGAAAGAACAGGATACGAGCCCTACTACGAAAAGTATTCCGACTGCCGCTGGAAGGAGACCGCTCGTGGCCACGGCAGGGAACAATGTGTCCCCGGTCTCCGTTATTCCGTTCAGTCCCGCGAACATGTAGAGCAGCACTCCGAGCACCAGGAACAGGAAAATCACCACTGTCTGCAGCAATGCACTGACTATCACGTTCTTCTGCGAATCCTTGAAATTCCGGCAGGCGAGGGAACGCTGCATCATGTCCTGGTCGAGACCTGTCATGGCAATCAGGGTGAACATCCCGCCGAAGAATTGCTTCAGGAAGAACTGGGGATGGTCCGGATCATCGAACCAGAACATGCGGGACATGCCGCTGCCTGATACTGCAGCCGTCATCTCCCTGAAATTGAATCCGAGAGCCTTGCTGATGAACACCGTACAGAGGATGATGGAGACGAGCATGCAGAAAGTCTTCAGGAAATCAATCCAGATCACGGCCTTGACCCCTCCCCGGAAAGTGTAGAGGAGAAGTATCAGTACGGTCACCATGACATTGACCCAGAACGGGATTTCCAATGGCCCGAATACCATGAGCTGCAACGAGATACATACCAGGTACAGCCTGACCGAAGCTCCCAGCATCTTGGAAATGAAGAAGAACCATGCCCCTGTCCGGTATGAGGAAACCCCGAGCCTCTCCTCGAGATATCCATATATGGATACCAGATTCATCCTGTAGAATAGCGGAACCAGGACAAACGCGATGACGAGCTGTCCTGCGATGAATCCGAGGGCCATCTGCATGTATCCGAATCCCGAGACGCCGACCATTCCCGGCACCGAGACGAATGTCACTCCCGACATTGCGGAGCCAATCATGGCGAAAGCCACGACATACCATGACTGCCTGCGGTTGCCGCTGAAGAACCCGGCGTTGTCGGATTTCCTTCCGGTGAACCATGAAATGAGAAGTACGACTGCGAAATATGCAGCTATGGTGATGATGATGGTAGTGGGTGTCATTCTGCTGCGATATCTTGTGAGTTGGCTGATGTACGTAATGAATCGGATGCCGCGGTGAGCCTTGACAGTTCGCCATTCCAATATCTGTATGCGGAATCAAGGGCAGGCCTGTTCTCTTCTTTCACCGGCTCCTCGCTCGGGGATTCCATCCGGAGAGGATTGATCGGCTGGCCGCTCTTCCAGATTCTGAAATCCAGATGCGGGCCCGTGGAAACGCCTGTCGAGCCGACATAACCAATCACCTCGCCCTGCTTCACGCGGGAGCCTACCTGAAGTCCGGATGCATATCGTGAAAGATGGAGATATGCTGTCGTATAAACGGAATTGTGCCTGATTTTCACGGTGTTGCCTCCGCCACCGCTCCAGCCCTTGCTGATCACCGTGCCGTCTCCGATACTCATGACAGGAGTCCCTGCAGGAGCTGCATAATCCACCCCTGTATGGGCCTTGACCTGACCCGTGACCGGATGCTTCCTGTGATATGAGAATCCTGAGCTGATGCGCGAGAATCTCAGGGGAGCTTTCAGGAAGGCTTTCCTCAGGCTCTCTCCTTTCTCGTTCCAATATTTGTTGCCTCCGTCACCCTGGTCGAACCAGACTGCAGGGAACTCTTTCCCGCCCTGGATGAACATGGCGAAATGTATCGTGTCGATGTCAATCACCTCCCCGTCGCAGAGTGCCTCGTCGTAGATGACCCTGAACCTGTCTCCGTCCTGCATTGAGAAGAAATCCACCGTCCATGCATAGATGTCCTCGAGATGGACTATCAGCAGTGGAGAAGCACCGGCAGCCTTCATGTCGTTCCAGAGGGATGACCTGATGATCACGTCGGAGAACTTCCTGCAATGGGTGACCGGCTTGGCCACCTTCCATGCCTCGTACGGCTCGGAGCACCTGAACACAGTCAGATTTATCCTGTCCTGATTATATACGAGGTATTCCAGATTCTGGGTTCCGGCTGTGTCCGCGCTGTAATACGCCTGCCATTGGTTGCCTGCCCTGAGTTTTCTCGGGTCGAATACCGAATCGGAGGCGGATACAAGTTCCATCGCCCCTTTCGATGTCATTCCGAGGCGTGTCATGAGACCGGTGAATATCTCCCCGCTTTTCAGAGTCCCTTCCACAAGGGTGAAAGAATCGGTGCAGAATCCCAACGGATAGACAGTGTCGTTCTGGACTGGCTCTTCGGCTACGCTTTCCCTCCTGTGGCATGACGGCAGGGAGATTGCCACGATTAGCAGGGCAGTGGCAGCCGCCAATGTGATATTGGATAAATGGTGCATTTTGTCAAGGTTTTGTACGTCTGCAAACTTACGAAAAAAATGTTTATCTTTGAAGGCTGCGACTGCAATAATACCGACAAATAATGAATGCTGCATACAGTCAGGGCGATTCCGTGGAAATATCTCCGGTAGCCTATTTCCGGTCTCCTTTCCCGACCAAATTCGGGATTCCGCGTCAGAGCGGGGTGGTGGACAACCTCCCCGGAGAGATTGTCTTCGTGCCGGAATTCCGCCGTGAGGAAGCCGTCAAGGGCCTGGAAGGATTTGACTATCTGTGGCTTATATGGGGATTTTCGGGCAATGCCGGAAGCTGGAAGATGACCGTGCGTCCTCCTCGTCTTGGTGGCAACAGGTCAGTGGGAGTATTCGCATCCCGTTCCCCTTTCCGTCCCAACGGACTCGGCCTGTCATCGGTCAGGATTGAATCTGTAGAAACAGATGCGCCGGATGGCCCGGTAATCAAAGTCCTTGGCGCAGACCTCATGGATGGCACTCCGATATATGACATCAAGCCTTATGTGCGATATACCGATTCGCATCCCGATGCGGTCTCCGGTTTCACGGATGACGTCGAATGGCAGGAGTCGGAGGTAATTTTCCCGGACGGGCTCAAGGAAAAGTTCATAAGGCTGTGCCGCCCGGACTCTCCTGACCGTGCCGTTGCAATATTGGAAAACGTGCTTTCCCAGCGCCCTGTGCCTCAGTATCAGCATGATCCGTCCAAGATTTATGGAATGCCGTATATGGGCTGCGACATCCGCTTCAAGGTTGTGGACAGGAAGGTCGAAGTGGTGGAAATCGTCAGAAATTGAGCTCAATACCGATGTTCACGACGAACCGGTTCGGCGACTTCATGACTGTGCCGCCCGGTGCTGTGACGTTCCTGTGGGTCAGTCTCCAGAACGCGTCCACCCTCAGCAGGTTGAAGATATTGGTGATTCCGGCCCCCATTTCCACGTAAGGCTTGTTCAGGGATGTCATCCCTTCAGGAAACAGCAGAGGGGCCCCGTCTGATTCAGGGGTGCCCAGAATACCTTTGTTCTTTCGTGACAGGGTTCCGTATGCCGCCTTCACTGTCAGCACCTCCCTCCATCTCAACAGCCTGAATCCCGGGATCTTGTTGAAGAAATACCCGCCGAAATTGTGCTCCCAGAACAATGTCGTCCATGTGTCCGACGCGAATTCGTAGAATCCCATGCAGGAGAACGAACTCTTGTCCAAAATATATGTTCCGTTGCCTTCGTGCAGCTTCAGGAACGGGTATGGGACGGTCCCGATTATCTTTCCCGCGGTGAACTGTATCTTCGAGACCCCGGCAGGAGGAAGCTTGAGATTGTAATTCACCTTGAGCTCGCTCCGGAAGAAACTGTATTCATTCTTGCCGATTCCCTTGAGCGAACCGGTGAGGTCGAGGGTCACTACGGGGTAGTCGGAGAACATATACTGTTTGCTGAATGTGCCCCGCGACACGGTCTCGTCCTTGGAGAACCTTGCTGATATGTGCAACGTATTCATTCCAACGGAATTAACTCCTATGGTATCCCGCCTTCCATCTTCAGCCGCATTCACACGGTACATGGGTACGAACCGGTTCGAATATATCCTTCTCGCCTCCATGACCGTGGACGTGTTCAGCCATGGCCTTATCTCCCAGTCGAACCGGGCCGAAAACTCATTGACCGGACTCCTTTTCTCGCTGTTCTTCTTTGTCAGGATGGAATTGATGATGTTGCTCTCCGTGAACGCTTCGGTACCTTTACCGAGCTGGAGGATGTCCTTCTTGCCGGTGAACGTCAGTTTCATGGTAGGCTGTTTGCTCAGCATCCATTCCAATGTCATCCCTCCCTTGAATTCGTGGTCCTTCATGCCGTATGCTCCGTATCCCGAGAACCTGAATTTCCTGCTCATGTTCGAAGTGGTCCGGATTCCTGCCTGGAATCGGCTCCCTTCTATTCCGTTGAAGCTGTACAGCCTGCCATAAGGCCCGATTTCAATGTATTTCGTGTGGACATAGCCGCTTCCTATGGTGGTCAGGATATGGTTGAGGTTATTGTAAAGCGGCACTGTCTTCACAGAGTCAATCATCTCGTAGATTTTCCGCTCCTTGTCCGAAAGGGTGTACGGACGGGCCTCGTTCCACCATGATTCGTCCCTGCGCACAGCTCCTCTGTCCATCTGTACCTGCATCCGGTTCTTCTGTGCTGCAAGACTGTCCGCGTCCACCGGGCCGGGTGCTCCGTAATTGATGGTCCTGCTTCCGATGAACGACATCATCTTCGACGAGTCCCGCATGGTCAATGAGAAATCCGCGCTGAGGAACTCCCGCTTGTAGAACCAGGTGCTGTCATCCGTCCTGCAGTCCTCCCGTTCGATCGTGGCGGACCGGATCCAGTTCACATTGGAACCTTTCATCAGTTTTACCTTGATGTCCCGCATCGCGAAATCCTCAGAGTCTATGGACATTTCCCCGTCGAAAACCGATGAGGTTATCCCCCTTTTGGGATGGAACCTTATTTTCCAAGTCTTCCGGCCATCCAATTCGAGGCTGTCCACGAGATAGTAATTGTAGTACGCCCTTCCGTTCTCGCCGAGTGGGGATGGCAGCTGGATGTCGAAGACATGTATGAAATTGTCATAGAAATTGGTCTTCAAATGCATTGTGCCGGTGAACTGGGAAAGCATGTTTTCGCTGTCAGTCCCTGAAATGCGCGTGCCGGTGATGGTTTCCCGGTCAATGACAGGAGAATTGGAATGATACCGTTTCGCGGCGGTCTCGGAGATGAGCATCGGAAGATATGGCTGGCCGGTGACGGCTGACGTGTCGAGGTAGTCCTCCATGAATCCGAAATTGTTCCTTATGACTTTCTTTTCGAGCACCCTGCCGGGATTTGCCACGTCCAACTCTATCTTGGTATAAGTGTCACATTTATATGGGCTTCGGCGCTCTGGGTCATTCCGGCTCCGGTTCTTGTCTATCTGCCTGAGTATCCATTTCATATAGCTGTCGTCAGGCTTCACCACGGCGGCATCCAATGAAGATGTGGCAGGGACGAGCTTGAATTCCACCTCCGTAAATGCTCCCGGGCGGATTCTCCTCTCTGACGGTTCGTATCCCAATATGGACGCGCACAATACTGATACAGTGTCCCTTGTGGATATATTGAAGCAGCCTTCAAGGTCGGTTGACATTCCGATGGCCGTGCCCTGGAAATATACTCCTGCAAACGGGACCGGTTCTCCTGTCACTGCGTCGGTAACGCGCCCCCTGACCTTGGTTTCCTGCGAATAGGAGGGAAACAGGATGCTGGCACATAGCAGAAACCACACGGACAATATTGCCCGTGCGACGCTGCATGAATATTCAATGTGCCTTTTCAATTCATCCGTCCGTTTTATTGAGGAATTCTTCCAGCCGGACAAATATAGGCATAATATTCTTTGAAAATCCGAACAAAAGCAGTAATTTTCGAAACTAAACTTTAAAAGCCAATGTACGGAAAAATGAAAGAGCATCTCAGCCGGACTCTCGCTGAGATTCGCGAGGCGGGCCTGTACAAGGAAGAACGCCTCATAGAGAGTTCACAGTCAGCTTCCATCCAGGTGGCAGGAAAGGAAGTCCTGAACTTCTGCGCCAACAATTATCTCGGCCTCGCCAATGACCCACGCCTCATAGCTGCATCTTCAAGGATGATGCAGGACCGCGGTTTCGGCATGGCCTCAGTACGTTTCATCTGCGGAACCCAGGATATACACAAACAGCTCGAAGCCGCTATCAGCGATTATTTCAAGACTGAGGACACCATCCTCTATGCGGCCTGCTTCGATGCCAACGGAGGTGTTTTCGAGCCTCTCCTGACCGAGGAGGACGCCATCATCTCCGACGCTCTCAACCACGCATCCATCATTGACGGAGTACGTCTCTGCAAAGCCAAGAGATACCGTTATGCCAATGCTGACATGGCCGAACTCGAGCGTTGTCTCCAGGAGGCCCAGGCCCAGCGTTTCAGGATAATCGTCACCGACGGAGTATTCTCGATGGACGGCAATGTGGCACCTGTGGACAAGATATGCGACCTTGCTGAAAAATATGACGCCCTCGTTATGGTGGACGAGTCACATTCTGCAGGCGTAGTGGGTGAGACCGGCCACGGAGTAAGCGAACTCACAGGCACATACGGACGCGTTGACATCTATACGGGAACTCTCGGAAAGGCATTCGGCGGTGCAATGGGCGGATTCACCACCGGCCGCAAGGAGATTATCGACCTTCTTCGCCAGAGGAGCCGTCCTTATCTTTTCTCCAATTCCCTCGCACCGTGCATCATCGGCGCCAGCCTCGAGGTCTTCCGTATCCTGAAAGAGAGCAACGAACTCCACGACAAGCTCGTAGAGAATGTCAACTATTTCAGGGACAAGATGATGGCTGCAGGATTCGACATCAAGCCTACCCAGAGCGCAATCTGCGCCGTAATGCTCTACGATGCACGCCTCTCACAGGTATTCGCTGCAAAGATGCAGGAGGAAGGCATTTACGTGACCGGATTCTACTATCCTGTGGTGCCTAAGGAGCAGGCCCGCATACGTGTGCAGCTTTCCGCAGCCCACAACCGTGAGCAGCTTGACAAGTGCATCGCTGCCTTCATCAAGGTTGGCAAGGAGCTCGACGTGTTGAAATAGGACAGTCGCCTTTCATTTCGGGCGAAGTGCTTCGCACTCAACTGTCAAGTCAAAATAAGAACCGGCAGACGGATTCCGTGCATTGAGCACATTCCCGTCTGCCGGTCAATATTATACGTAATTGTCTCTAACCGAGGAATCCCAGAAGGATACCCGCAGCAACTGCCGAGCCAATCACTCCTGCAACATTAGGTCCCATGGCATGCATCAGCAGATGGTTCGTAGGGTCAGCCTCGCGGCCGGCCATCTCGGATACCCTCGCGCTGTCAGGCACGGCGGACACTCCGGCATTGCCGATGAGCGGGTTGACCTTCCTGCCTTCCTTGAGGAACAGGTTGATGAACTTCACGAAGAGCACTCCGCAGGTGGTCGCAATCACGAATGACAGGAGACCGAGGCAGAAAATCTTCACGGAATTGCCTGTAAGGAACTTGTCTGCCTGGGTGGAGCATCCTACGGTCACTCCGATGAGAATCGTGATGACATCTACGAGCGGTCCTCTCGCGGTCTCTGCAAGACGCCTTGTAACTCCGCTCTCTTTCAGCAGGTTGCCGAAGAAGAGCATTCCGAGAAGCGGAAGACCGGACGGCACGATGAACGCTGTGGTGAGGAATCCCACGATAGGGAAAATGATTTTTTCCTTCTGGCTCACTGCACGAGGGGCAGGCATCCTGATGAGCCTTTCCTTCTTGGTGGTGAGCAGTTTCATTATCGGCTTCTGGATCACCGGGACAAGGGCCATGTAGGAATATGCCGATACGGCAATGGCGCCCATCAGGTCCGGAGCAAGCTTTGATGAGAGGAATATGGCGGTAGGGCCGTCAGCTCCTCCGATGATTCCGATTGCACCGGCCTCGTTCGGGGCAAACCCGAGGGCCAGGGCCAGGAGATAGGCTCCGAAGATTCCGCACTGTGCCGCAGCTCCGATGAGGATGAGGCGGGGCTGTGAAATCAGTGCCGAGAAATCAGTCATTGCACCGATGCCGAGGAAAATCAGCGGAGGATACCATCCCTGCTTGACTCCTTGATACAGTATGTTCAGGACCGAGCCGTCCTCATAAACACCTATGTTCAGTCCCGGGAACATCGGAATGTTGCCGATAATCATGCCGAATCCGATAGGTACCAAAAGGAGAGGCTCCCATTCTTTCTTGATGGCGAGTGTTATGAACACAATCCCTATGACAATCATCACGAGATGCTGCCACGTCATGTTGCAGAATCCTGTGAATTCCCAGAATTGCTGGAGACTGCTGATAATCTGGTTCATTGTCTGTCTATGCGATGGTTACGATAGGTGTGCCGTCGGATACGGAATCTCCTTTGGCAACATGGATCTTCGTTACTGTTCCTGCACTCTCGGCCTGGATTTCATTCTCCATTTTCATTGCCTCGAGAACAGCTACTTTCTGTCCGGCGGAAACTGTATCTCCTTCCTTTACGGAGATTTCGAGAATCACGCCCGGCATAGGAGCGGTGACAGCCTTGCCTGCGCCTGCAGGTGCTGCCGGCTTCGGAGCTGCTGCCTGGGCTGCTGCCGGCTGAACTGAAGGAGCAGCCTGGGCCGGTGCTGCCTGTACCGGGGCTGCAGGGAGGACATTGTCCATTTCTACCTGATATGAAATGCCGTTTACTGTGACATCAGCGATATTTCCCTCTGTGGAGTTGATTGCAACATTATATTCGTTGCCGTTGATTTTGAATTTATACTCTTTCATGATTGTTGTCCTTTATGGTTTAATTTCTTGGTGATTTCCGGAAATCCTGTTCCTTGTGGTTCCATGCACTCTGGTTGTGCCTTATGGTGATGATGAAACTCTCATTGTCGTGGACTGAGTCGTTCAGGTATTGGTGCATCGCAAGCGCGATTGCCGCATAAACTTCACCTCCGAGTTCACGTTCGAGAGCCAGTCCGATGGCTGCAGCCACCTCCGGTGTCATTTTCCCGCTGCCTTTTTTCGGAGACGGCTTCTTCTCTTTCCTGACACCTCCGACTGAGAACCCGAGAAGGGCAAAAAGCCACCAAAGCACAAGCAGTGCAATGAATACCACTGAAATGGAAACAACCGTAAGCACAATGCCGTGCGGGTCATCGTGTGCAAGTTTCTCGCTTCCGGAAGTCTTGCCTTTCTGCCCGTTCACCACCATCGGGGATGGTGCGAGACCGCCTTCCGCCACGTCCCATTGTTGCTGTCGTATGTCGTGTGCCACTCTTGCGGCAGATTTCCCGCAAGGCAGGTCTGACGGTACAGTCAATGAGTCTATGACAGTCCTTCCGTCATTGCTGACGAGGTACACGGTCATCCCTTTGGCTATCTTGAAATCTATGTAGAAAGTTCCGTCCGCGCTGTCACCGCTTGCATAAAATAGGGCTACCTGGCGCGGGCCGACCTTGGTCCGCGAGTCAGTCTTGGATATCTGGCACTTCTTCAGGTCGCTCCTGTCATCAGTCAGGTAGCAACCTGCGAAGTTCACCGTGCCCTGTGATTTGTTGTAAATCTCTATCCATCCGTTCCTCCGTCCGTAGTCATCCACAAGACCGCTGTCAGATGCCGGCATTATCTCGGAAATGATGAGATCGCTGACATTCTGGCCTGCCGCGCTGAATGACAGGATTGAGGCGAGGATGAGGGCGTATGTCAATATTGCCTTTCTCATATCGTCCTGATGGTCTAAAGAGGAAGGTTGTCGTGCTTCTTGGCAGGGATGCTCTGCTTCTTGCCCGCAAGTGATTCGAGAGCCCTGATGACTCTGAACCTCGTGTTGCGCGGTTCGATGATATCGTCAATGTATCCCATCTTGGCTGCCTGGTAAGGATTGCAGAAGAGATCATTGTACTCATTCTTCTTCTCCTCGGCAATTTTCTGCTGCTCGGCAGGATCTTCCACGGCCTTGATTTCTTTTCCGTAGAGAATCTGCACGGCTCCGTCGGCTCCCATCACCGCGATGTTGGCGGAAGGCCAGGCATAGTTGATATCTCCACGTATCTGCTTGCAGCTCATTACGATATGTGCTCCGCCATAGGATTTCCTGAGAGTTACTGTCACCTTAGGCACCGTAGCCTCGCCGTATGCGTAGAGGAGTTTCGCTCCGTTTGCAATGATGGCTCCGTATTCCTGCTGGGTTCCGCAGAGGAATCCCGGAACGTCCACGAGGGTGACCAAAGGAATATTGAATGCGTCGCAGAAACGTACGAATCTCGCAGCCTTTCTGGAGGCGTTGATGTCGAGCACTCCGGCAATCACCTTAGGCTGGTTGGCCACGATGCCGACACTCCTTCCGTTCATGTGCGCGAAGCCTACAATGATGTTGCGGGCATAGCTCTGATGCACTTCGAAGAATTTTCCGTCATCCACAATGCTCTTGATGACGTAGTACATGTCGTACGCCTTGTTCGGGCTGTCCGGGATGATCTCGTTGAGAGCATCGTCCACCCTTGAAACCGGGTCTGAGGTAGGGACAACCGGAGCCTCCTCCATATTGTTCTGCGGAATGTAGCTGAGAAGTTCCTTGATGAGCCTGATGCCGTCCTCGTCGTTCTCTGCAGCGAAATGTGCCACTCCGCTCTTGGTGGCGTGAACGCTGGCGCCTCCGAGTTCCTCGGAAGATACATTCTCTCCTGTGACGCTCTTCACCACAGCCGGTCCCGTGAGGAACATGTAGGAGGTGTTCTTCACCATTATCGTGAAGTCAGTGAGAGCCGGGGAATAGACTGCTCCGCCGGCGCAAGGTCCGAAGATTCCGGAAATCTGCGGAACCACTCCGGATGAGAGGATGTTCCTTTCGAATATTTCTCCGAAACCTGCCAATGAATTGATTCCTTCCTGGATTCTGGCTCCGCCCGAGTCGTTAAGTCCGATGCAAGGGGCCCCGTTCCTCGTGGCCATGTCCATTACCTTGCAGATTTTCTGGGCCATTGCCTCACCGAGAGAACCTCCGGAAACTGTGAAATCCTGGGCGAACACATAGACGAGACGTCCGTCAATCGTGCCCTGGCCGGTGACTACTCCGTCACCATCGAAATGCTGCTTTTCCATTCCGAAATTCGTGCAGCGGTGCTGGACGAACATGTCGAATTCTTCGAAACTACCCTCGTCGAGGAGCAGCGCAATACGCTCACGGGCAGTGAGCTTGCCTTTCTGGTGCTGCGCATCGATTCTTTTCTGGCCGCCTCCCATGGAAGCTTTCGCCCTGCGCTCAACCAGATTCTTGATATTATCCTGCTGGATACTCATGTATGATATATAATTATAAAGTGATACCAAGTCCGTTCCGGGCTTTACCCGCACAAACTGCAAATATACAAATTTTTTTGATTATCACTAACTTCATGTGCGACAGGGTGTCACTCATCCGGGCTGATGGAAAACATGTCAATAATGCTTGAAATATGTTAAAAAACCGATAAAGTTGATATAAACTGTTTTTAATTTCGTTTTTTATTTGTAATATTGCGCAGCAGAATAAATCGAAAGAAAACGAAAGTAATAATTTCCCTATGGAAAAGGCGAATCACCGAGATTTCATCCACAATGATTCCGCAGTCATCCTGACGGCTCGCCTTCCTCTGCGCGATCCGATAGCCTTTGTTGTCTTCGGGGGGGGGTATCATATTGAACAACAATTAGTTAGAAATATACAATCCGCGACTTGCGGAGAAACTTCACGCCTATGTGGCACATCGGGTCCTCCGGTGTGCCATATTCGCTTCATGCATCCTGTGCAATTCTGAAGACAAGAAAAGTCCATTTCGTACTGCTACATGATTTTTATTATTCCAAAACCAATAATCACATGAAGAAAAAATTATCTTTAACCCTTGCAGCGCTGTCCCTTTTCATCATCGGGACCGGCTGTGCCGAGGACGAGTACCGGTTCAGGCTCTCCGATGACCCTGGATACGTCACGAATCCGGTAGTCTCGGTAAGAGCTCTTGACGGAGACCGCTGGATCCAGGGGAATCTGGACAATGCGGCCAGAACCGTGCACTTCGACTTCCACGTTGCCTCCACTCTCGAGAACGTGGTCCTCGACGTCGAACTGGACAAGAACTGGGCAGGCATGACAAGCCCGACTTCCACCAGATTCGAGGCAAACCTGAAAAACGGATACAAGTTCACCGTCAATGACGGAGTGGATGACGTTTCCTACACCGTGACCGGTGAAATCTACCAGCTGATCAAGAGCGTGAAGGCTACCCTCGGCGAAGAGACCGTGGATTGCTCCCTCATCGACAATTCTTTCAGCGGCACATTCTCCACTGCATTCCTCCTTTCCGACCTGGTAGGCATCGACATCGAGCTCGAGCTTGGCGAGGGAACCGACCTCGTATCCGACCCTTCCATCCTCAAGGACGTGGATTTCTCGAGCGGAGAAGGCCTCAAGGTAGTTCTCAAGGACAAGTCTGTGGGCAAGGACCGCATCTATCTCATCTATGCCAACCCGTCCAACGTAGTGAACCTCGGATCTGACTGGACCGAGTCCACCAAGACCTGGCAGAACAACTACAACATCGAGTTCGGCAACATGAGGATGTACATCTCCGAGAGCCTCTTCGGCTACAACGGCAATGTCGGCTACCTCTTCACCGTGCCGGCCGGCAGGGTCGAGATGAAAGTCCTCGAGAAGAATGACGTCGGTGTAGCCGTGTCCAAGATGTCCCCTGCCATCCGCAACAACAGGGGCTACACCCTCTTCTACGGCATCCAGGGCCCTGGAATCTTCCACACTGACGGAAGCACCGCCACTACAGGATTCACATATTACAGCCCTCTCGCATACGGACCGGACAAGAACAATGTGACCAAGGTCCTCAGGAACGACGGTTTCGGCGGCAGCCAGAAAGTCTATGCCCCGGCTCTCGGAATCCAGGACAACAAAGTATCGATGCATCCGGCCGGAACAGTTGACGGCAAGCTCTACATGTATCAGGATGCCAAGGGCAACGGTGCCATGGAATGGACTCCTGAGGCAGCTACTGGCGGATACTTCCAGATTGTCAAGGACGGAAGCAACCTCATTTCCGCCGAGGGAGACAGATATTACAGCACCTATAATACTGACTGGAGACTGCTCGGAGAGAATATGACAATCTTTACATTGCCAGACTGGGGCAAGTCCTGTCCTATCATCGAGCATGACCAGCTCAGGACCGGGCGTATCGGAATCGGCTGCACGGCCAAGGGCGACCTCGTCATCCTCACCGTGGAGAAGTTCGTCAATACCCATAATCAGGGCCAGATGAGTGACAAGAACCACGACGGAGCATCTTCCGACCTCAGGGGACTTACCTTGTACGAACTCGCCGAAGTCATGGTCAGGATGGGTTGCAGCGATGTGATGACAGTGGAAGACTACAACTGGTCTTACCTCCTTCTCCAGGACGGTACCGAAAGGGGCAAGGATGTATTCTGGACCAACAACAGATGGTGGATCGATACCTCCAATGCCAACTACGGCAACCGCAAGGATGAATCTGCCGAACATACTGACATGATCATCACCTGCTTCAGGTAGTAATATTTCATCTCACTGATTATGAAAAGATTAAGATATATATTAGTTACAGTTTTGGCGCTCTTCGCCTGCGCCGGCCTGTATGCCCAGAACGGAACCCGCCAGATAAACGGTACCGTCACGGACAAGACCGGAGAGCCTGTAATCGGGGCTTCCGTGATAGTTCCCAACACTACAGTGGGCACATCCACAGACGTGGACGGACGATATGTCCTCAGTGTACCGGACAATACCAAGCTCGTGGAAGTGGCCTGCATCGGCTACGCTACCTCCACTGTTACCCTCGGCCCGTCTGCCGTATATGATGTGGTCCTTGCCGATGACACCAATTTCCTTGACGAAGTCGTGGTGGTCGGTTACGGTGTGCAGAAGAAAGTCAATCTCACCGGCAGCGTGTCTTCCGTAAGCTTTGACGACGAGAGCGTGAAATCCCGCCCTATGTTCAATGCCACACAGGCGTTGGCAGGTGCGATGCCGGGTCTCCAGGTGATGCAGGGATCAGGAAACCCTTATGGTGAGGGATTCTCGATGCTCATCCGTGGAACCGGAACTCTCAACTCCTCAGGACCGCTCGTCCTCGTAGACGGCATGGAGCAGGGCCTCGGAAACGTCACCCCGTCCGACATTGCCTCCATCAACGTGCTCAAGGATGCCGCATCCTGCGCCATCTACGGTAACAGGGGAGCCAACGGAGTCATCCTCATCACCACCAAGAACGGCTCCTCACAGGAAGGACGCGCGGAGGTGACATACGACCTCACCCTCTCCTTCGACCAGCCGTTCAAGATTATCCACACCGTGTCCGACATGGCCACCTACATGGAGCTATACAATGAGTCCTGCATCAACATCGGCGGTGCCGCCCAGTATTCCCAGTCCACGATTGACGAGTGGCGGGCTGCCAAGGCCGACCCTTGGGGACGTGCCGACTCCGGCTACTACAACTACATGGCCTATCCTAATACCGACTGGTGGTCTGAAATCTATCAGAACAAGCTGATGCAGAAGCACTCCATCTCCGCCAGCGGAAAAGGCAAGACGATGGGATACAATGTGTCATTGTCCTACATCAACAACCCGGGAATCATCGAGAATACAGGTTACAACCGTTATTTCGGCCGTATCAATGTCTATGGACAGATTACCGACTGGCTCAAGATCGGAGCACGTATCTGGGGATACCACACCGACCAGGACAAGAGCAACGTCGGCTCACTGACCTCCTTGAACACCCAGAAGATGACTCCTGACATCTATCCTTACTCGAAATCCCTCGGCCTCTACGGAGGACCTCAGGCTTACGGACAGGACCCTCAGGCACACAACCCGCTCTGGGACATGAACACCAGCAGGGGCTATACCAAGAATACCCAGATTTTCACTGACTGGTATGCCAACTTCACGTTCCTCAAGCATTTCAACTGGAACACTGACCTTTATTACAAGGACTACAGGCAGGAGGAGATGAGCGTCGATACAAGCAACGGAAAATATGACTTCCAGAACGATGCTTACGTCATCTCCCCGGCAGACCCTTCCGAGCTGTACTCATATATGTACAACAAGAGGGAGAACCAGGTGAAACTCTCCACCATCCTTAACTACAACCAGACCTTCGGACGCCACGACGTTTCCGTTCTCGTCGGCTATGAGATGGAGCATTTCCAGTACAGGGATTTCAGTTCCACCAAACTCGGCCTCCAAGACGCTTCGGTCGGTGATCTCAATGCTGTTGCCACCCCTTATGCATCAGGTGGTTACGGTACTGAATATGCTGCCAAGTCAGTCTTCGGTCGCGTGAATTACGCATTTGCCGGCAAATACCTCTTCGAGGCCAATTTCCGTTATGACGGATCTTCAAGGTTCGCCCCTGAATACAGATGGGGATTCTTCCCTTCATTCTCGGCCGGATGGCGAATCAGCGAGGAGTCATGGCTCAAGAACACCGGCAAGGTGGACAATCTCAAGCTCCGTCTCTCATGGGGCAAGCTCGGAAACAACGCCATCGGCAACTATGACTGGCAGTCCACTTACGGCACGGCCAACTATGTGTTCGGAACGGATGACATCACCAACGGTATTGCCATCACCTCGATCAAGAACTACGCCCTTACATGGGAGACCACGACCGTGGCCAACATCGGTGTGGATTTCGGCTTCCTCAAGAACCGCCTGACCGGTACGGTGGACCTCTACAACAAATTGACTGACGGCATCCTCTACACCCCTTCCATGTACATGGTAATGGGTAATGCAGGAGCCCCAAGACAGAATATCGCCGAGGTAACCAACCGCGGAGTCGAGTTCGAGCTCGGATGGCGTGACAATGTCGGCAAGGACTTCTCCTATAGCATTTCCGCCAATGTCACCTACAACAAGAACTGGGTCAGCAAGTACAAGGGCAAGCTTCAGGAAGGCTGGACAATAGATCCTGTCACAGGCAAGAAGGTATGGAGCACCAATATCGGAGACGTCTCCACCGGATCCACCAACAGGGTAGTGGAAGGCAAGATGATCAACGAGTTCTATATGATCGACCCGTACAAGGGAAGCGGTACATATTGGAATGCCGACGGTACTCCTGATATCAACGGCGGACCTGTGGACGGCATGATCAGGACCACCGATGACATGGCATGGCTGAAGGCAATGATGGATGCCGGCTACCAGTTCTATCCTCAGCAGGGTATCGGCAAGCAGAAGATATGGTACGGAGAGTACATCTATGCTGACCGCAACGGGGACGGACTCTACGGCAACTCCTATGACGCCGCTTTCCAGAACCGTTCGACAACCCCTAAGGTGAACTACGGTTTCCAGGCCAGCCTCGGCTGGAAGGGCATCGACTTCTCCATGAGCTGGGCAGGTGCCGCCGGATTCTCCATCTACTATTACCGCCAGGCATCCAACGCCTCCAACACCATCTACGGATATGCCATTCCGCAGAGTCTCGTGAACGACCGCTATTTCTTCGACCCGAAGAACCCGGACGACCCGCGCACGAACATCAATTCGAAGAACCCTCGTTTAGTGAACCTCACCTCGAGCCAGTCCTCCGGAACTTCGTCGCTCCATCTCTACAAGGGTGACTATCTGAAACTCAAGAACCTCACTCTCGGATACACGCTGCCGCAGAACCTTACCCAGAAAATCAAGATCCAGAAAATCAGGGTTTACGTGACGGGAGAGAACCTCTTCGCCATCACCCAGTTCCCTGGAATGGACCCTGAGATGCGTGCTTCTGCAGGCTACTCCACAATGCGCCAATACGCGTGCGGTGTAAATGTAACATTCTAATAATGAGAGGTATATATGAAAAATTTAATATTTTCTATCTTAGCTGCAGCCGCGGTGCTGGCTTCCTGCCAGTCTCTTGACCTGACAAGTACATATCAGGTGGCCTCATCTAACGTATGGGGCAAGGCCACGCTGGCCCGCCAGGCTGTGAACGGAATCTACAACGAGTTCTATACCAGGTCCTCCACCAATGTCAACGAGGACAACTGGAAGGTCATGTACGAGGCCTACTCCTCCGTGATGGACACCGACAAGAACTGGTACGAGAACCAGAAGGTCTGCTACGGTGACGGCACCCCGTCCAACGGAACATTCTCCGAAATGTTCAAATACTATTACACCTTCGTTTTCAGGGCCAATGACGCGATTTCCCATATCGACCAGGTCCCTGACATGGAGGCTTCAGAGAAAGCCAAACTGAAGGCCGAAGCCAAGTTCCTCAGGGCCTACGGCTACATGAACCTCAATGTCCTCTACAGGGGCGTGCCTCTGTACATGGAATATATCGAGGATGCCAAGAAGGCCAACAAGGCCCGTTCTTCCGAAGTGGAGGTATGGAACGCTATCATCCAGGACCTTACCGACTGCGTCGAGGAAGAGAATCTGCCTGACAGATATACTGCCGGTGCGGAGGACTACGGCCGTGTGAGCAGGGGAGTCGCCCTGGCATACAGGGGACAGGCATACCAGTGGATGGCCGCCCGCTCAGGCGAGGCCCCGAAGCAATACTGGCAGCTTGCTCTCAATGATTTCGAGGCTCTTGAAGGACTTGGATATTCCCTCTTCAGGGGCGCCGGTGCGGACAGCTTCAAACAACTTCTCAAACCTGCCAACGAGCAGTGCGACGAGATGATTTTCGCCATCAGGTGCACCGAGCAGAGCGGAATGGGCAATCCGAGAGCCGTCCTTTTCGGAAACCGTGACACCGGTGTCACATCCGGAGCATGGAACAACTATCTTCCGAATCCTGCCTATGTGGAGTCCTTCGAGAACGCCGACGGAAGCAAGTTCGACTGGGATGACTATTGCCCGGGCTGGCACGACATGACCCCTGAGCAGAGGTCCGTGTTCTTCCTGCGCAACGAGATGAGCGACCAGGAAGTAGCCACGATGACTGCTTACGGCTCAGACATGTCCAAATACCAGAAATATTCCAACGAAAGCCGCATCCAGGCTGCCTACGACAACAGGGACCCGCGTCTCAAGATGGCCATTATCACCCCGTACTCGACATATTACGGCGGTATCTCGGGCGTCGCCTACACCTTCACTCTCCGCTGGCCTTACAGGGCTGACACGAAGGAGCCGAGGGACATCAGGACCGACACCAACTCCATGTTCTACTATCTGTGGAGGAAATATGTGCCGGAAGGACTCGAGAATACCATCCGCTGGGTCTATGAGGAGGACAACATTCTCTGCCGCTATGCCGAGATCCTGCTCCGCAGGGCCGAGTGCCTCAATGAACTCGACAGGACCGACGAGGCCGTTAAATACGTGAACATGGTCAGGGAAAGGGCCGGACACATCCTGCTCAATACCAATTCCCACACAACCGTAGCTGGCAAGGAAGACATGAGGGAGCGTATCCGCAATGAATTCTACTGGGAGCTCGGAGGCGAGGACAGCATGTATTTCAACGAACTCAGGTGGGGAACATGGCTCGACAAGAAATTCCGTGACCATTCTTCCGGACAGAACGGAGAGATGAACACCAACGGCCTGATGCAGATATGGGGCTCGAAGACCTACACCTGGTACGCCCTCGGAGACTATGTGGTTGCATGGCCTATACCTGCCAAGGAGCGTGAGATGAACCCGAATCTCACCCAGAACCCGGGCTGGAATGATTAACGAAAAACTGAATTGACGATGAAAAGAACAATATATTTCATTGCTGCGGCCCTGATTCTTGCGGGCTGCGAAGAGAAAGTCGTTGATGAGCGCCCTGTGAAGCCTGGCACCGATACGGACGGGGAGTACATCACCACGAAATACCAGAACCCTGTCATCAGGAACAATTGTCCGGACCCATCCGTCTTCGATGACCGTGAGCGTACAGGCTATTTCTATGCCTACAGTACCCAGAACGGTGAGAGCGGTACTGACAATGTGGTATATCTCCCGGTATACCGTTCCACGGACATGGTGAACTGGGAGCTGGTCGGCAACGCTTTCGGCGGGATGAACAGACCTCAGTGGGTTCCAGGAACCCGCATCTGGGCTCCTGACATGGAGTACATCGACGGAAGATATGTGCTCTACTATGCTGAAGGACATTGGACCGACCCTACCCAAAGCGCCTGCGGCGTGGCCGTTTCCGACAGTCCGACAGGACCTTTCACATGGGAGAACATCCAGGACATCAACCCGAACGCTAATCCTCACGGAATGCTCGTGGACTACAATTCTACCGGAGTGTCCAACGGCATTGACGCCAATATCATCCGTGACCAGAAGACAGGGGATGTCTATCTGTTCTGGGGAAGTTTCGGAAGCTCTTCCGGAATATGGGCCATCCAGCTGACTCCTGACGGACTCGCCATCGCTCCCGGTGCACAAAAGACCTATATCTGCTACGAGATGGAAGGTACCTACATGCACTACAAGAACGGATATTACTATTGCTTCGGCTCGAAAGGCACATGCTGCGCTGGTGAGTCAAGTACCTACCACATTGTCGTGGGCAGGTCCCAGAATATTCTCGGACCTTATGTCGGCAAGGACGGCAAGCGCATGGACACCAAGTCCTCCGCCTTCGACAATGCCACCAATACCATCATGTCCAGCTCTTCAAGCAAGATGTTCGCCGGTACCGGCCACAATGCCGAAATCATCACCGACGACCAGGGCAAGGACTGGATGTGCTACCACGCATACTGGAAGAACAACGGCTACAACGGCAGGTGCATGAACATGGACCAGGTAGAGTGGGGAGACGGCTGGCCTTATTTCGCCGGCGGACAACCTACGGAAGGCAAGATCAGCGGACCGGTATGGAAGAACCCTGATTCCACCAAGTCGGCATTCATCGTGATCGACAATGACGATGCTAAGTCTCTCGTCGAGACAGGAGACCCTTGCGGATGCAGGAACACATGGTCCTTCTCTGTGGAAAACAACAGTGCAAATCCTTATGAAATAAAGCTTTATGAATAATATTTTCAAGATATCCCTGATGGTTGCGGCAGGAGCGGCACTCCTGTCATGCTCCAGGACAATAGACGCTCCGGTTCCCGGCAAGCGTCCCCAGATTCCGGAAGAACCGGCTATTGTGGATGCCCAGTTCAACCTGACCCGTTTCGCCGTGAGCGGAGCCAATGTCAACTGGGTGGACGGCCTTACCGCATCTGTCTATGACGGAGTTCAGGAAGGTCCGGTCTCATTCGACATTTCCGGCTCCAAGGCTCTCTCTGCTGTCATCAGCGGACGTGTGAGCAACCAATCCGACCTGTTCTACATCGTATATCCGGAGTCCCAGACCGTCTCGTTCAAAGAAGGCGTGGCTGTGGTGGAAGTTACGGAAAACCAGCTTGCAGGACCTGCCGGAGAATCCATTTCGATGCCGGCTACTGCAATGACAGCATTGCCGAAGGCCAACATGAGGAACGCGGCTGCGGCTGTAGTCGTGAATGTGGCCTATGACAATATCAAGTCGATTGCTCTCACCGCATTGTCGGGAGAGGCAATCTCCGGAAAAGAGGAAATTTCCATTTACGAGAACGAGATTTCCGTTTCCGAGACTGGCGCCTCGACGATTACCCTGACTCCTCAGTCCGGGGAGTGCTTTGCACCGGGGACAGTGACATTCGCGACCCTTCCGGGAGTTGTTTCAGGCGGATTCAAGGTCGAAACCACCGGAACTGACGGTTCTGTGGCCACGAGCTGGTTCTATGAGGAGTATTCCCTCGCCATCGGCAAGTCATCCGTTCTCGGAGACGTGAAGAAGCCTCTCGCTGACAAGGAATCCTTCCAGGCAGTGCTCACAGGTGCGACTTCATCCACATTGACATTCTCATGGTCGCCGAGCGGCGGGGCCGACCCTGCTGCCGATGCTGCATCTCCATATACCTTCGCGCTTTACCGTGATGCAGCCTGCACGGATCTGGTAGTACAGTTCTCCACCGAGGCCGGAGCCGCAGCATGGATGAACAATACACCTGCATTCATCTTCACAGGTCTCGAGCAGGGCAAGTCCTACTGGTTCAAGGCCTACAAGGACGACTATGCTGCTGATGCAGAGGCTATTGAGACCAGCAACGTTGTGGAGGGCAAGACTTCCGTATTCGACATTGTCAATGCTCCTTCCGGATGCAATGCCGGTGACGTTATTCTCGCCGAAGACTTCTCAGAGCTCCTCTGGGGCGGTGACGGAGTCGGCAAGGCTGCAGGACATATCAATTATCCTGGCTACAAGGACGGAATGTATCTCCAGTCGAACCCGGGACCTGCTCTCGGCGAAGGCAAGAACACCGCTCGTGTGACATTCTATCCATATTACAATGAGGCAAGGCTCTTCAGGGAGATGGCCGCTGCCATTGAAGGCACCCGTATAGACTCCTGGGGACAGATCAACGAGGGCTCTGCCGCACTCGTATGCATCCGTCCGGGTTATGTGAAGCTCGGAGCATCAAGCTATGTCGGCTTCATCGTTTCCCCTGGTCTCGACGTCCTCCAGGAAGGCAAATACTATGACCTCAAGGTCAGCTTCAAGGCTGCGAGATACGAGTCAGACCCTTGCAACGCCCTCGTGCAGGTAGTTCGCGGCGAGAATGGTGACGGGCACAATGTTGCCGTGACCGACCTCGTATGGAGCTCTCCGGTCACCATCGGAACAGGCTCTGGCTGGAACGAATACAGCGTGAATGTCAGGTCAGTGCAGAAGGGCGACCGCATCGCCCTCGGCATGGACAGGGCCGGTGCCGGTACAGTGGCTGGAGCAAGCCAGCTCAGGATGTATCTTGACGAGGTCAAGGTGGAAGTTGTCAAGGTCAATGACAATCCGGTACTTGCAGATCCTGTAATCAGCTACAAGAGGATAGCATTCTCCGACGCCCTCATCAGATGGGAGCCTGTCGCATACGCCGACGGCTACAAGGTTTACCTTGACGGAGCCCTTTATGCCGAGACTTCCGAGGCTTCCGTTGATGTCACCGGACTGAAGAACAATTCTTCACACACCGTCAAGGTAGTGGCCTTCGACACGACCCAGGAGACCTCCACGGAGATTTCATTTACCACCAAGAATGTATGGCAGGTGAAAGGCAGGAACCAGGGATGCCGCATGGCTACCTTCCAGTGGGATCCTCTCGAGGCTGACTTCCCTCCGATTGATATCAACGGAAACAAGCGCCTCTACCAGATGGAGATATATTCAGACGCAGCCTGCCAGAACGTGGTATATACCTGCTACCCTTACAACGGATTTGCAAGTACGAACACCGCATTCGCCAACTCGTCATGGCTCGGCAAGAAGAACGGCACCAATCTGGTATATGACACCAGAATCACTTTCGGAAGCCTCAAACCGGCTACGACCTATTGGTTCCGCGTGCGCTCACTCGCTTCATATACCATCACTTATCATGATACCGGAAGCGACAAGTCCATGACAAACCCGGCAGGTACCTCCGAGTGGTCGGAGCCTCTGCAGTTCACTACCCCTGCAAGGCATGTTCCTGAAGCCAACGAGGTGATTTACACCGGATTCGATGATTTCTGCGTACAGATGGACTATGGCAACGGATGTGTCGGTACGACACCTGGCACCACAAACACAGGCCGCAAGACCTATGCATCCACTGTGGTAAACGGAACCAACTACTGGAACGGCAATTTATGCACCTATGAGTTTGCCATCGGCGGCCATCAGCCTGATTCATGGGGCTTCGCGGCCGAAGCGAAATACATTGACGGAAGCCAGAACCCTACCCCTGTCCAGAGCTGCATCGAGGCCAATGCCAATGCCGGAGACGTGGCAGGATGGTTCATGTCGCCCCAGACCCGTCCGGCGATGGGTGCGGTAATGCTCGACGGCGACAGGAGATGGATTGCTACTCCGGCTATGAACAGTGACCTGCTGAAATCAGAGGAGACCACTCCTTGCCGGATGACCTTCACGTATATAGGCGTTTCGAACTCACCTGAGTCCTATGCCCAGAAGCTGGAAATCCGCCAGTACAATCCTTCAGCCATCTATGACGGGCAGACATACAAGGTGGTCAAGACTGTAACAATGCAGCGTCCTTATCTTGAGGGAGCTGCAGCAACGAACAGTAATTTTACCTTCGATTACAGTGGAGTGGAAGAGACTGTGGACGTCGACCTCTACAAGGGTGAGGGTCTCATGATCGTGAATGTCACCACCGGCGGTGTATATCGTATTGTCATCGATGACATCAAGGTTGTAACCAAATAGCACTTCATTTCGTTCTGAATAATGAATCTGAGGCTGGCTGACAAAGTTGTTCAATCCCATCTTGCCATCCAGCCTCTTTTAATTATTTTTGCAGAAAAAAATATAACAGACCGTGAAAAACATTAGACCAATCATCATCGCTGCCGCAGCAGCCGCGATTCTCTCCTGCAGTACGGAGAAGACCGAATCTGTGAGACCCCCAATGATGGGCTGGAGCTCATGGAATGCCTATATGGTTGACATTTCGGACTCAATCATAACCCATCAGGTGGACCTCATGGTCGAAAAAGGCCTGAAGGACGCCGGCTACAATTTCGTCAATATCGACGACGGATTCTTCGGCTACAGGGACTCTGCCGGCTACATGGTCCCTCATCCGGAAAGATTCCCGAAAGGCACCGAAGGAATGCGTGCCCTCGTGGACTATATCCATTCGGCCGGATTGAAAGGCGGAATCTATTCCGATGCCGGGGACAATACCTGCGGCTCGAGCTACAACCATGACCTTAACGGCCTCGGTGCCGGCCTCTGGGCCCACGATGTCCAGGATGCGGAAAGATATTTCAACGAATGGGACTTCGATTTCATCAAGATTGACTGGTGCGGCGGCAGGAATCTCGGCCTCAGCGAGCAGGAACGCTACATGCAGATAAGGCACGCGATAGACAGCATTGCCTCCAAACCGGTGGAAATCAACATCTGCCGCTGGAATTATCCGGGAACCTGGGTGGGAGAAGCCGGTGATTCATGGAGAATTTCCGGTGACATCCGCCCGATCTGGTCATCGATAAAATATATTGTCGGGAAAAACCTCTATCTCTCGGCCTATGCCGGTGGCGGCCGTTACAACGATATGGACATGCTGGCAGTCGGATACAATATCAAGCCGTCTCCGTTCTGGGAGGAGGGCCTCGGACTGAGCTATGAGGAAGAGGAAGCCCACTTCGGAATCTGGTGCGTCATGAGTTCGCCTCTCCTTCTCGGCTGCGATTTGGAGTATCTTCCTGAAGAAACGAGAAGATTCCTTACCAATAAGGAACTGATAGCTGTCAACCAGGACCCTCTCGGACTTCAGGCACACGTGGCCCAGCACAGCGGTGAGACCTATGTTTTCGTGAAGGACATTCTGGAGAAATGGGGCAATACCAGGACCGTGGCACTGTACAATCCTGCCGATACTGCTGCCTTCTTCAGAATCAGTCCTGAGGAACTCGAATTCAATGGAGACCTGAAAATCCGTGACCTCAATCTGAACCGTGACCTCGGAGGTGCATCATCCATTGAGATGACCCTTAATCCGCATTCTGCGAAGATTCTCAAAGTCGAGGGACGACGCGCGGAACCAACTCTGTATGAGGCAGAATGGGGATATTGTCCTGCATTTACGGCCATCAGCGGTACAGGTGTGAAATATGTGCCGAAGGAGGGTGCTTCCGGACGTGCCGTGGCCATGAATCTCGGCGGCTCGGAGGAGAATTGCCTTGAGTGGAAAGATGTACACAGCAAAAGGGGAGGCTCATACGAATTGACTCTCGTGGTGGCCGATGTGCCGGAAATGCCGGATTTTCATCTCTCAGTGAACGGGGTCGAGGTGAATTGCTCCGGAAAATCAATTGACGGGGAATATGCCCGGCTGGCATACGAGGTGAAGCTTGCCAAAGGTGCCAATCCGGTGAGGATTTGGAATGCCGTGGCAGGATTGCCGGCGGTGGACCGGTTGGAAGTCAGGAAGAGGTAGAAGATCTTTCCTCCCGCTTCGACTGGACGGGATGACAAAGGGCTGCATTCGGCCGGAATGACCAGATTACCGGAAAAATGACTATATTTGCAAAGATATAGGAATCGGCAGGTATGGCAGTGCTCAGGAAAATAGTCGTCCAGGATTTCAGGAACATCAGTTTGGCGGAACTTTCGTTCTCGTCGAACGTGAACTGCATATCCGGCGGCAACGGAGAAGGCAAGACCAACCTGATGGATGCCATATATTATCTCTCCATGACCAAGAGCTCCTTCTCGTCCTCGGACAGATATTGCTTCCGTCACGGCACGGATTCATTCTCATTGTCCGGAACCTACAGGATGAAGGACATTGACAGCCGATTCTCCATCCGGGTCACATCGGGAGGGGAGAAGAAGCTCCGCAAGGACGAAAAACTCTACGGCAGGGTCTCGGATCATGTGGGGGAGATTCCGATAGTCATGGTGTCCCCGTCTGACATTGCCCTGGTGAGCGATTCCGGAGAGGACAGGAGACGTTTCCTGAACCTCGTCCTTTCACAGATGGATCCGGAATATCTTTCGGCAATGCAGCAGTACAACAAGCTCCTTGCCCAGAGGAACCAGCTCCTGAAGAACGGAACCGGAGACATTTCCCTCCTCGAAATTATCGACGAGTCGCTTTCATATCATGCTGACAAGATATACGCCACCAGGAAGGCCTTCGCAGAGAAGCTCTCCCCGGTGGCTTCCGGCTATTACGGGCTCCTGTCGGGCGAAAGGGAACATGTCTGCGTGGAGTACCGTTCAGACCTCTCTTCAGGCCCTCTTTCGGAACTCCTCGCGAGGAACAGGCAGAAGGATGCCGTCCTCGGATTCACCACTTCGGGAATCCAGCGTGACGACCTCGTTTTCCTCATGGACGGGCATCCTATCAAGCGTTGCGGCTCCCAGGGCCAGCAGAAGTCATTCCTCGTGTCCCTGAAATTCGCCCAGTACGAACTCATGAAAGAGGACTCCGGAGTCCCTCCTATTCTCCTGCTCGACGATGTCTTCGACAAACTCGACATGGACCGTACCGCGAACCTGCTGTCCATGGTGGCAGGAAATGAATTCGGGCAGATTTTCATAACGGACAGCAACAAGGTGCGTCTCTCCGGAATCGTGGACGGCATCACCAGGGACAGGGCGTACTTCGAGGCGTCCGGAGGCAATTTCATTGAAGCGGAGGTCTGATATGGACAGGAGACGCGGATACGGCAATTCTTATCTTCAGAAAAGAGATCCGGAGGTGCTCTCTGACCTGATTCCGGCGTTCATTCGTACGATGGGTCTGGCCCCGACTGTCAGGACCCAGCTCATCCTCGAGGCCTGGGACAATGTCTCGGGAGCCGCTCCATATACCCTCTCGAAATATGTGAAGAACGGGGTGCTGTTCTGCTCCATATCCTCCTCGGTGGTCAGGAACCAGCTCTTCTTCCGCAAGGATGCCATTGTGGAAGAGATTAACAGAATAGTGTTGAACAATCCTCTGATGACCGGGGCCAAGCCCGGTACAAAGGTATTGAAATCATTGATACTCAGATGAACAGACAGATTAAAATCGTAGCGGACCAGGCCATTCCCTTCCTTCAGGGAGTATTCGAGCCTTATGCTGAAGTCGTTTACAAGGGAGGGACAGAGATAGGCCCTGCAGACGTTGCAGACGCCGACGCCCTCATCGTGAGGACCAGGACGAAATGCAATGCCGAGCTTCTCGAAGGTTCGAGGGTGCGCTTCATCGCCACCGCCACCATCGGGGCCGACCATATAGACTATCCGTATTGCGATTCTCGGGGCATAATTGTCAGGAACGCTCCCGGGTGCAATGCCGGAGGTGTCATGGAATATGTCTTTTCCGCCCTCTACGGTCTTGCTGCAAGGCGGGCAATCAACCTTTCAGGTGACACCATAGGCATCATCGGAGTGGGCCATGTCGGCAGCATGATTGAGAGAATGGCGAGAGTGCTCGGTTTCAAGGTACTCAAATGCGATCCCCCGAGGGCCAAGGCCGAAGGCCCGTTCGAATTCTGCGACCTCGACACCCTGCTGGCGAATTCGGAGATTGTCACGATGCACGTGCCTTTGAATGAAACCACGCGCAGGATGGCCGGCCGGGATTTCTTTGCCAAGATGCGCGACGGAGCCTTCTTCATCAATGCATCGAGAGGAGAAGTCGTGTGCGAAGATGCCCTGCTTGAGGCGATTCCGCGTCTCGGCCCCGTTGTGATAGACACCTGGGACCACGAGCCGGACATAAACATCGAGCTCATGGACAAGGTCGCCATTGCCACACCTCACATTGCCGGATATTCGTACCAGGGCAAGCAGAACGGGACAGCCGCTGCCGTAAGGGCCGTGGCGCATTATTTCGGGATTACCCAGCTCTATGAGTTCTTCCCGAAAACGGAGCTTGCCGAGAACGAGGCCGTGAAGCTTGACCTGCGCGGGATGAATCAGGGCGAGATTGCTGCGGTATTTCAATATAATTATCCTATCTTTACGGACGATTTCATGCTGCGTCTTCATCCGGAGGATTTCGACAAGCTCCGGAGCGAGTACAAGTACAGGCGTGAAGTCTATATTGACTGAAAACTGATAACCCAAATATAATTAATAATCATGTTTGACCAGAAAGATATCATGCAGATTGAGGAGCGCGGCTCTTCCGTCGGAACAGTGGAAGCCCAGGTAGAGCGCTTCAGGAAAGGATTCCCTTGGATGGACATCGTCGGACCGGCCACTCCGGAAAGAGGCATCAAGGTGCTGTCGGAGGAGGACGGCGACCGTGCGGTGAAGTATTATGAAAATGCCGAAGTGCACGGCAAATGCAAGTTCGTGCCTGCATCCGGTGCTGCATCGAGGATGTTCAAGGACATTTTCGCAGGACTTTCCGCCCTTGAGGAGGGCAATGACCCGGGAGCTGATTCCCCTGTTGGCAAGCTTGCCGCATCAATTGAGAAATTCGCATTCTACACGCAGGAAATGTTCGGTACGCCTGAGGATTCCGCAGAATACAGGAAAAAGACTGCTGACGCGGTTCTCAATGCCGGATGTCTCGGATACGGTTCCAAGCCTAAGGGCGTTATTCGTTTCCACAGATATCCGGACGGGGAATGCAGGACTGCATTTGCAGAGCATCTCGTTGAAGCTCAGGACTATATGCGCAATGCTGACGGTACTGCAAACGTCATTTTCACCATTTCCCCGGAGTTCAGGCCCCTCTTCGAGGCTGCACTTGAGGAGGTTAAGGATACCTATGAGAGCAAGTACGGGCTGAAATTCAATATCACATTCACATACCAGGAGAAATCCACCGATACAGTTGCAGTGGACCTGAAGAACGTCCCATTCCGCGATGAGAACGGGAAACTGCTGTTCAGGCCAGCGGGACACGGAGCCCTGATTTACAATCTTGACAATATCACTGACGAACTCGTATCAGTCAAGAATATCGACAATGTCTCCAACGAGAGATTCCTCGGCATCACGGCCAAGGGCAAGAAAGTCCTGATGGGAGTCGCCCTGGAGCTCAGGGACAGGATTTTCGGATACCTCAGGCGTTTCGATGAGATACAGGATGCCGGTTCAGCAGAGTGTATTGCATTGTGTGACGAAGTGGAGGCATTCCTTGACAGCGAGCTCTGCATCAAGCTGCCTGCTGTCTCCGACCCTGTTGCGAGAGTGGCATTGCTCCGTTCGAAGCTTGACCGTCCTGTAAGGGTATGCGGCATGGTGCGCAATCAGGGCGAGCCGGGAGGAGGCCCTTTCATCATTGCCGGAAAGGACGGTTCGACCAATCTCCAGATTCTCGAAAGCGTACAGATCAATATGGGCGACGAGGCTTCAAGGCAGATGCTTGCCGGTGCTACCCATTTCAATCCGGTGGACCTCGTATGCTGTCTCAGGAATTACAGGGGAGAGAAGTTCGACCTGCTGAAATACGTTGATCCTGATGCCGGATTCATCAGCTCAAAGAGCTATCAGGGACGTGAACTGAAGGCTCTCGAGCTGCCGGGACTCTGGAACGGCTCGATGAGCGACTGGAATACATGCTTCGTTGAGGTTCCTTTGGAGACATTCAACCCTGTGAAGGTGGTCCTCGACCTTCTCCGTCCTGCACATCAGTCATAAGATGAAACGCGGTATAAGACATATTTTCAAGATGGCGGCAGCCCTGGTCACAGGGCTGGCGTCTTCTGCCTGTACCATGGAAACTTCTGAGACTTGGGAAATCACTGTCCCATATACTCTTGAGGTGTCAGGCTATGTGGTTGATACCTACAACAAGGAGAAGCCGGAGCCTGTTGCCGGTGCTGCGGTCAACCTGTTGTCCTATCCTTCCGGCAACCTTGATTCCCCTCACGGGAAGGCATCGGCCATTACCGCCAAGGACGGGTCTTTCAAGATTTCATGGACCGAGTCCGAGGGCGGCGTCCATGTCCTGTCAGTCGAAGGCGGGGTGATAGGAGGAACCAGTTACAAAACTTATGAAATGACTATAAATCTCTATTCCGGAAGCATAGTCCATGATTCGTCGAGGAATACCTACAAGCTTGAAGACCTTGTGATTGTCCTTGAACGGGAATTGTGATCAGTCGTCCATGTCCGGATGTCCTCCGGTGTTCTTCCATTCGCCCGGAGTACAGCCTGCAATATACTTGAACTGCCGGTAGAAATTCGATTTGTCCTGGAACCCGAGGATGTCGGATATCTCCGATATTGTCATGTCCTGCTCCGACAACATCATTTCCTTCCCTTTCTCTATTCGCAGGGAGTTCTTCCATTTCCTGAAATTCATGCCCTTGTATTCCGTGAAGTATCTTGCCAGGGCTCTTTTGTCCGTGCCCGTCTCTTCGGCGAGTACTTCGAGAGTGAAGTCCCTCATCAGGTTCTTCTCCACGGATGCCCATCCGGACAGTTTCCGTCCGATGCCTTTGTAGTCTGTTTCGCATCTTCTTGCATGGAAGAATCGTGATCCGTGTTTCGGCAGCAATCTGTAGTAGACGGCCGCATCTTTCCCGTCGATTCCGAACAGGAAGAGCTTCATGTAGTCGGAAATTCCTGACCATACCACGGCCTTTCCGATTCCTGTCTTGAGTTTCGAGCAGATGTCCATAATGCGCACTGACAATAAAAAACAGGGATGGCCAGCGCAATCGTGACCATCCCCCTGTATTTGAATTGAATCCTCTGTTCCGGTTACCAGCCGAGCACGTATGCGAAAATCAGCGGTGCCACGATGGTGGCGTCTGACTCTACGATGAACTTAGGAGTCTCAGGAGCAAGCTTGCCCCATGTGATCTTCTCGTTCGGAACTGCTCCGGAGTATGAACCGTAAGATGTGGTACTGTCAGAAATCTGGCAGAAATATGACCAGAGCGGAGTGCCGTGCCATCCGAGGTCCTGTTCCATCATCGGAACCACGCAGATAGGGAAATCTCCTGCGGTACCTCCACCGATCTGGAAGAAGCCCACACCTGCACCGGTAGCGTTCTTCTTGTACCAGTCAACGAGGAAGAGCATTGTCTCGATACCGTTCTTCACGAGGTCCGGAGTGAATTCTCCCTTGATGCAGTGGGCGGCGAAAATGTTGCCGGTCGTGCAGTCCTCCCATGCAGGGCAGATGATAGGAATGTTCTTCTCGCAGGCTGCGAGCACCCAGCTGTCCTTAGGGTCGATTTCGTAATATTTCTCGAGCACGCCGCTTCTGAGAATCTGGTAGATATATTCGTATGGAAGATATCTCTTCCCTTCTGCCTTTGCCTTGTTCCAGACATCCACGAGAGCACCTTCGAGACGGCGGAAAGCCTCCTCCTCAGGGATGCAGGTGTCGGTGACACGGTTGTAGTGGTTGTTCAGAAGCTCCTGCTCCTGCTCAGCGGTGAGATTCCTGTAGCCCGGTACCCTGTAGTAGTGGGAGTGGGCAACGAGGTTCATGATGTCCTCCTCGAGATTGTTGGCTGAGCAGCATACAATCGAGAATTTGTCCTGGCGGATCATCTCCGCAAGGGAGAGGCCGAGTTCAGCCGTGCTCATCGCTCCGGCCATGGCCAGCATCATCTTGCCGCCTTTGTCGAGCAGCTCCTCATAAGCCTTTGCGGCATCCACGAGACTTGCCGAGTTGAAATGACGGTAGTTGTGAGTGATAAAATTTGAAATTGGTCCTTTTTCCATTTTCAATTCAGTTTAAAAAAGCGACGCAAAGTTAACAAAGTCTTTTGAATAAAACAATATAGTGAATTGTCAATTCCTGATTACATCAAACACTATGGCCGGCCGGCGTATTTGCCGTCTGTGGTGTTGTGAGTCATGCTAAATCCCTTCTGGAGCATTGTGCAGGGGCTGTATGCGAACGAGAGCATTCTGTGTGAACGGGGTCGGTCACGCATGGAGGGGGTGTGGCGCATGAAACAAGAGAGATTGTGACCGTGGTGCAGTATGTCCAGAAAATGAAAATATCATATGGGGACAAGCCTGATGGAGTTGATAAAGTAGCTGTTTATAAGGTACTTGGATACGATGGTATTTCACCTTGTATCGCAATCTTCACATTGAAGCAATGATACCTCACCTCTCATTATTTGACATTCATCATGACGACCATATGGGATACACAAGACGGATATGACCAATAACCTCCGCGGTAAGGCAGACTGTCAAACTCCGCGGGCGTGGCCAGCCCACGGCCTCGGAAGTGGGGCCTGGCGGAGACAAGTTCTCGCGCAGCGAGGACGCAGGAAACGCCGGGAGGGTCGAACGGAGAGAATCGGAGTGAGTCCCGCGGAGTTTGAACAGCCTGCATGCAGCATGGAATCGGCATATATTCCTGCCGCGTAGCCAGTTGGCAATGACATCTCATCCCCTTTGTCTTCCAGCAAATCATCCCGCGAGCAAAAACCGCCCCTGAGGCGTAGACCCGGTTTTCTCCCGCTCAACGGCATCAATTTGAACTCATCTGCCGGGAAAAAGTGCCTCCTACTGCACAGAACAGCGATTCTCCCGCGGGATGATTTGCCTGAAGTTACCTGTTTGGCAACGAACGCGGCGAACCATTAACGCGGCCTCGCGCAACTTATGCATACTGTGGGATTATGGGACATATTAAGGGTATTATTGGCAATAAATATATGATATTCATCATGACAAACGTATGAGGATAATCACTATATTTGGAACGTATAATAATAACTAATCTTATATGATTATGAATAGATTAATAGCGTTTGAGTTCATTGTATTATTCTTTATTTTTTTGGGATGCTCTAAAGAAGGATGCGAAGTGAGTTGTATTTCTAAAGAGGAAGAGGCATTATTTGGTATATCACCAAATGTCAAACAGTTGTCAGCAGAAGATGCGAAAAAGGTAGCTTATATATACTTGTCACGAAGGGCAGAAACTAAGTCAACTCCTGCTAATTTAAGAAATGTTGTTCCTATTTTAGGTAAAGCACGCATCCCTATTATGTATTATGTATGCAGTAAACATGTCAGATGGATATGTGCTTGTGTCTGCGACAAAGGAATTCTATCCGATAGTTGCTGAAGTAGATAAAGGTTCGTATCCGAATTTTGAAACTGGTACTGGTTTTGACTTAATCAGAAAAGAACTGATAGAGGCAATAGAAGCGTCATCTGGACCGGATATACCAGATTATGTTGTAAATTCATGGCGTAGATTTGAGTATACAGAGAATTATTATCCTATGACGAAATCTATGAGTGATGACTATTATGATGCGTATGTGGAACTTTCGGAATATGCTTCTGCTAACGGCTACACAATGTATCCTATTGCGGAGGCTCGTGAACGAGAACTCCCTGATGATATTATAGAATATTTTGAAGGTCAGGAAGATCCCGAGAGTCTATTCGTTGGAGATTATTCATTTGAAAACACGGCATATATTCTTGAACGTTATGTGGAAGATCCTATTGTATATGGTCCGTTCTTGACAACAAAATGGAATCAAGGATATCCGTACAATTCAATGGATTCAACCGGCAGATTGCTTGGGTGTCTGACGGTAGCTGTAGGACAATATATGAGATATAATGAGAAGCCGTCTCAGTATGTTGTTGCAGATACTACTATCTGCCAGTGGAGTGTAATGCCAGATACATATTCAAATCCTTCTTTGTCGATATTTCTTTATGACTTGCGTAAAAGACTAAGCATAAATGATGATGGAGTTGGGTTCTTCAATGAAGCGGAAAAATTGCTGGATACTTTAGAATATAATGCCCGCATTGAGAAATATGATGCAAATGTTTTAGCCTCGTTGGTTAGCAGTAGAATTTCAAACAATCAACAGTATCATAAGATAGCAATAATGTGCGGTGATGCTGCACCTGGTACAGTGGGACATGCTTGGGTTTGTGATGGATATAAATATCCACATAGTTATACCGAATACATTTTGTATGCTTTAAATAATGATATTTATCCAGAATTTGAGTTCATAGAGTATGCCGAAGATCACGGGGCTGAAGTGTTTCTTCCATCGGTGAAATCTTTTCATATGAATTGGGGATGGGGTGGTAGTTATGACGGGTGGTTTTATAATGGAGATTGGACTCCTGGCACAAATGATTTTACAAATGATAAATATATGATTCATAGATGATCAAAACGTCTTTGCAAGTTGCGCTATGCATTGTCTTGGCGATATCTGTTGCTTCCTGCTGGCAGAAGGAAGCAGATGAGCAGGTTATTCCTGACGTCCCGGCAGGTCCACAATATGATGATGGCACCATTTTTATTTATGAGCCATTGACCGGGACTCTGACCGAGGCGCATGGGGCTGTCATCGTACTGCCTGCCGTAGCCGGAGTGACAGAAGTTTCTTTCGTGTCCTTTGGACTTGGCAATATTTACAAAATGTCCGGCCCGGATGACATCGTAGTCGAAGCCTTGTATGAAAATCCTCCTTACGGAGATGAGGTATACGGAGAGAAAGACGGTATGGTGCAGTATGTCCAGAAAATGAAAATATCATATGGGGACAAGCCTGATGGAGTTGATAAAGTAGCTGTTTATAAGGTACTTGGATACGATGGTATTTCACCTTGTATCGCAATCTTCACATTGAAGCAATGATACCTCACCTCTCATTATTTGACATTTATCATGACAACGTAATAGGATAATCGCTAAATTTGTAACGTTAAATAAACTTGAAATAATAATTGAATATGAAACACCCATGACTTTTTCAAGCCGTCCACGAGAATGAAAATGGATAA
>JBJEBJ010000061.1:0-9068 GCA_051869955.1 Candidatus Cryptobacteroides sp. | reverse complement strand
TATTCTACGGCCTTCGAGCCGCTGTATAATCTTTATAAAATTACCGAACTATTGAGATAACAATTATTTAAACCCGCCCGAATGGGCAATCCAAGAAATGGAAGAGAACAACAAGAGCGGCTACACCGCAGAAGGAAGGAAACTCAGACCGAGAAGGCCGAGGATTTCCGGAAAGGTCTATTCATCATCTGAAGGACCTGCAGAAAGAAGGAATTACGGACATTCCGAGAACCGTGGCCACGGTTCAGAAAACAGAAACTATGGAGACTCCAGAAGAAGTTACGGACGTCAGGAAGGACGCAACGGCTATGGTGATTCCGAAGGCAGAAGCTACGGACAGGGCAGACGCCCGTCCTACGGAGGATCCGAAAGACGCCCGGCTTATGGCAGCCAGGAGAGAAGGTACTCCGAGACGAGAAGCTTCGGAAACCAGGACAGGAGGTCTTATGGACGTCCTGAAAGCAGGGACAACTACGGACCGCAGGAAAGTCGCGGTTATGAGCAGCCTGCAAGACGCCAGTACGGAGCCGGACAGGATGGCGGAAGGAATTTCGGGCCGTCAGGAAGACGCGCGTTCATCGGAGACAGGAAGCCGGCCGGCAAGAGCTTCGGGGCACCGGGACGCAAACCGGCAGGAGCACCAAGACCTGCAGGGCAGCAGAGGCCGGGAGGAAAAGCAGGATTCGCAGGCAAAGGAGCGGCACGTCCTGCAGCCAAGAGACCTAATCCGTACAAATTCAACGAAACTGACGAGCAGAACATCAATATCATGCTGAGCCGCAAGCCTCAGCTTGACCAGATCCAGCTCTCTGACAACGACACTGTGGAGACCCCTATCAAGGAGGTTATCCGCCTGAACAAGTTCATTGCCAATTCAGGTATCTGCTCCCGCCGCGAGGCAGACCAGTACATCCAGGCCGGAGTCGTGACAGTGAACGGAGAAGTGGTTACCGAGCTTGGAAGCAAGGTCAACATTTACAATGACGAGATCCGTTTCAACGGGGAGCGTATCCGTGGAGAGGAGAAGGTCTATATCGTGATGAACAAGCCTAAGGGATTCGTCACCACCGCGAGCGACCCTCATGCGGAAAAGACCGTGATGGACCTCCTGAAGAAGTGCAGCGCAAGGGTATTCCCTGTCGGCAGGCTCGACAAGAACACCACAGGAGTGCTGATGTTCACAAATGACGGTGAGATTGCCGAAAGACTGACACATCCTTCATATGACAAGAAGAAAATCTACCAGGTGATTCTCGACAAACCTCTCTCACAGGAGGATTTTGACAAGATCTGCGCAGGAATAACCCTCAGTGACGGGGATATCAAGGCCGACGAACTCGAGTTCATTGATCCTGAAGACCACAGGAAGCTCGGCATCGAGATCCACTCCGGCAAGAACCGTATCGTGAGGAGAATCTTCGAGTCCCTTGGATATGACGTGAAAGCTCTCGACAGAGTATATTTCGCAGGCCTCACCAAGAAGGGGCTGAAGAAGGGAGAATGGCGTTATCTCTCTGAGGGTGAAGTAAATATCCTCAAGATGGGAGCTTATGTATAATATGGATACCGTACAGGAACCAAAGAATCACAGAGCCGGATTTGTCAACATTATCGGAAACCCCAATGTTGGCAAATCGACTCTTATGAATGCCCTCGTGGGCGAGAAACTTTCCATAGTGACTGCCAAGGCTCAGACCACAAGGCACAGAATCATGGGAATCGTCAACGGGGAGAATTACCAGATAGTATATTCCGACACCCCGGGTATCCTGAAGCCGAACTACAGGCTGCAGGAGAACATGATGGATTTCGTGGACACTGCCATAGGTGACGCGGACATCATCCTGTACGTGACGGACGTGGTCGAGAAAGCCGACAAGAATTCGGAGTACGTCAACAGGCTGAAGGACCTGGACTGCCCGGTGATAGTCGTGGTGAACAAGATTGATGTCAGCGATCAGGACAAGGTCCTGAAACTGATGGCCGAGTGGCAGGAAAGAGTGCCCGGAGCATTGGTCATCCCCGTCTCCGCCAAGGAGAGATTCAATCTGGAAAGTGTCCTCAACGCCGTGATATCCAGGCTTCCGGTCTCCCCGGCATGGTTCGACAAGGATGCATTCACGGACAAGAACCTGAGATTCTTCGCATCGGAAATCATCAGGGAGAAAATCCTGGAGAACTACTCCCAGGAAATACCTTACAGCTGCGAAGTAGCCATAGAGGCATTCAAGGAAGAGGAGGAGCGCTACGAAATCAGCGCCGTCATATATGTCATGAGGGACTCCCAGAAGGGAATTCTGATAGGCAGGGGCGGTTCCGCATTGAAGAAGACAGGAACTGCTGCAAGAATCGAGATGGAGGATTTCTTCCAGAAGAAGGTCTTCCTCAACATTTTTGTCAAAGTTGACCCGGACTGGAGAGAGAACCGCAAGGAACTCAGGAAATTCGGATACGAAGAATAATCAACCATTAAGCGAAATACGATGAGCAAGGACGAGTGGGAAGACATGTCTCCGGACGAGCTGGAGAACGACGAGAACATCAATGAGGAGCCTATCGACGATTCCTCTGCGCTCCCGTCAGAGAAATATGAGAAACTGCTTGGAGAGGACAGCCGCAAGTACAAGCTGTCCGGCATGTTCAAGGACTGGTTCCTGGACTATGCCTCATATGTGATTCTCCAGAGGGCGGTTCCTAATATTGTTGACGGGCTCAAGCCTGTGCAGAGAAGGGTTCTCCACGCAATGTTCAGGATGGACGACGGAAGTTTCACGAAAGTGGCGAATATCGTCGGCCAGGCAATGCAGTACCATCCTCACGGAGACCAGTCCATTCTTGGAGCCCTCGTGCAGCTCGGCCAGAAAGGTCTTGCAGTGGATTGCCAGGGAAACTGGGGAAACATCCTCACCGGTGACCCGAACGCTGCTGCCCGATACATCGAGGCCCGTCTGAGCAAATTCGCAAAGGAGGTCATATTCGATCCCAAGATTACGAACTGGATGACGTCCTACGACGGACGGAACCAGGAACCGGTCGAACTGCCTGTAAGATTCCCTCTCCTGCTCGCCCAGGGCACGGAAGGAATCGCGGTCGGAATGGCTTCGAAGATTCTTCCGCACAATTTCAATGAACTTATAGACGCATCCATCGCCTACCTGAAGGGAGAGCCGTTCGAACTTCTTCCTGACTTCCCTACCGGAGGTCTCGCCGACTGCTCCAAATACATGAAAGGCCAGCGGGGAGGCTCCGTGAAGGTCCGCGCCAGAATCGAGAAGATAGACAAGAACACATTGGCTATCAAGGAGATACCATACGGAAAGACCACCCATGCCCTCGTGGATTCCATTTTGAAGGCGAAGGACAAAGGCAAGATCAAGATCAAGAAAATCGAGGACATGACCACCGCGACGGCGGACCTCGTCATCCATCTTCCGAACGATGTCTCCCCGGACAAGACCATCGACGCTCTCTACGCATTCACCGACTGCGAGACGGCCATTGCCCCGAACGCCTGCGTAATCAAGGACAACAAGCCACAGTTCCTGAGCGTGGAGGACATTCTCATCTACGACACCGAGCACACGAAGGAACTTCTCGGAAGGCAGCTGCAGATAAGGCTCAACGAACTTGAAGACAGCTGGCATTACACCTCACTCGAGAAGATATTCTTCGAGAACAGGGTTTACAAGATTCTCGAGCAGGACCAGAAGACCTGGGATGCCCAGATCAAGGACGTGCTGGACAGGATGAAGGAATTCGAGAACGTCCTCACGAGGAAGATAACCATGGAGGACATTCTCAAGCTCGTGGAGAAGCCTGTCAGGAAGATTTCCAAGTTCGACACCAAGGTCATCGACGAAAAGATCAGGGAAATCGAGAAGGAGATGGGCAAGGTCAGGGACAATCTGGAGCACCTCACCAATTACACCATCAAATTCTTCAAGGGCATCAAGGACAAATACGGAAAGGATTTCCCGCGCAGGACGGAAATCACCGGATTCGAGACCATCACCGCAACCAAGGTTGTGAGCAACAATGCGAAGCTTTACGCGAACATGGCTGAAGGCTTTGTCGGCATAGGGCTCAAGAAAGATGACGGAGGAGAGTTCATCTGCGACTGCTCCGACATCGCCGAAATCATAGTAATCGGCAACGACGGAAAATACAGCATCACCAAGGTGACCGACAAGGCATTCTTCGGAAAGAACCTGTTGTACGTCGGGATTTTCAACCGCGGGGACACAAGGACAATATACAACGTCATCTACCGTGACGGAAAGGCGAGCGTATATTATGCCAAGAGATTTGCTGTCACAAGCGTGACAAGGGACAAGGAATACGACATTACACAGGGCCTTCCGGGCTCCAAGATTGTATGGTTCTCGGTGAACCACAACGGAGAGGCCGAGACCGTCAAGATGTATTTCCGTCCGCGTCCGAAGCTCAAGAAACTGAATGCGGAATATGACTTCTCCGAACTTGCCATAAAGGGCAAGACATCGAGGGGCAACCTCGTGACGAAAAATGCAATCCAGCGTATTGTACTCAAATCCAAGGGCATATCCACCATCGGAGGAAAGGACATCTGGTTCGACGAAGATGTCCAGAGGCTCAACGAGGACGGACGCGGGACACATCTCGGGCAGTTCAGCGGAAACGACAAGATATTGGCCGTATTCAAGAACGGTACATACTATACGACATCTTACGACCTGAGCAGCCGTTATCAGGGCGAACTGCTGAGAATCGAGAAATACGACGAGAACAGGACCTATGCGGCACTCTACTTCGACGGAGCGTCAAAACAGTTCTACATCAAGCGTTTCTCATTCCCGGTGAGTGACAATTCGCCTGCACAGTTCATCCCTGAGGGCCGGGGCAATTATCTGGCGGACTTCAGTGCCGACAGGCATCCGCAGTTCATGGTGACTTTCACAGGCCGCCAGGAACACCGGGAGCCGGAGAAATTCGATGCGGAAGAGTTCATTGCAAAGAAGGGCATTGCTGCCAAAGGCAACAGATGCCACAGATATGACGTGCTCAAGGTAGAGTTCATCGAGCCTCTCGTGAAACCGGAAGATGAAGAGGAGGCGGAAATACAGGGCTCGGCTGTCGGGGATATCGTGGAACTCGGTCCTGAGGACATTCCTGAGGGAGAGACATTCAGCCCTGAAGCCATGTACCGCCCTGCAGAACCGGGAGAGAATACAGCCGGAGATGCCGGAGAAAGCGGAGAGGATGGGGATGACGAACCGAACCTCTTCGGAATATAGCGGGAAATCACTGAAATCCAAGGCAATGACAATATCCCTTACCGGATTCATGGGCTGCGGGAAAAGCAGTATCGGGCGCCTGTTCTGCGAAAGGACAGGCAGCCGTTTCATTGATCTGGACGACTGGATAGAAGACCGTCAGGAACGCAAAATCAAGGATATTTTCGCAGAAGACGGTGAACCGGAATTCCGCAGGATGGAAGTGTCTGCGCTCAAGGAGATTCTGGAGAACGGGGAAAGTCAGCCGGAGACTGAAGGATTCACCGTCCTGTCCCTCGGAGGAGGCACCCTGACCACACCGGAGGCCGTTTCCATAGTCTGCTCCAATACTTTCTGCATATATCTCAGGGCCTGCACCGACACCCTCGTGGAGAATCTTTACACGTATCCCGGAGAGCGTCCGATGCTCGGCGACAGCCAGACCGACAGAAATGCATTGCGCAGGAAAATCGAATCCCTTATGTCAGTCAGATCGTCAATATATGAAAGCACGGCCCATGCTATAATCGACATTGACGGAAAGGACTACAATTCCGTAGCCGATGAGATTCTCAGAATTGTTGGCTGAAAAGTCTCTTATAGATTGATATCCGTACGCTCCCTCATGTCCTTGATGCGGAGCTGGAGGGTCGAATTCCCGCGGAAATAATTCTCCACCACGCTATAGCAGATATCCACTGGATTGCCGTTGTGGACATGGTCGAACATCCCGGCCATGTTGAAGGCAATGGCTGAGATCTGATGATACGGTTCCGACTCCTGTATGAGTTCCAGCTTCAGATGCTGTCCTCCTGGTCCCACCTTGCGTCCGTTTCCGTCGTCATAGACATTCCTTGTGAGGAAGACAGGTGCGCTGTTGCCGGGGCCGAAAGGCTGGAAAAGTTTCAGGATACGGCAGAATTTCGGATTGATTTGCGAGAAATTTATCTCGGAATCCACATCCACTATAGGAGTGGACATCTCCTCCTTGATATGTTCTCCGACATACTTGTCGATGCGTGTCACGAACTCATCAAGATTCTCCTCCCTGAGAGTGAGCCCTGCAGCGTAGATATGGCCTCCGTAATTTTCGAGAAGGTCGGCGCAACTGCTTATGGCCTCGTACAAGTCGAATCCGCGTACACTCCTTGCCGAACCTGTCACGAAACCGTTCGACTTGGTGAGCACGAACGTTGGCTTGTAATAAGCCTCCACCAGACGGGACGCCACGATTCCGACGACTCCCTTGTTCCAGTCGGGGGCATATACCACCACGGCATTGTCGGAACAGCGGCAGGTACCGTCCTGCACCATTTCCAGGGCCTCTTTGGTGATCTCCCTGTCAATGCTCTTGCGTTCGTTGTTATTGTTGTTGATCTTGGTTCCTATCGCAAATGCGTCAGCCGAATTTTCAGCCGTGAGCAGCTCTACCGCAAGCCTTCCGGACTCCATTCGTCCGGCAGCATTGATACGCGGTCCAATCTTGAAGACAATGTCGTCAATCGTGATGTGGGACGGCTCGAGATTGGCCAGGTTGATCATGGCCTGAAGTCCGATGCGCGGCTGCTCGTTCAGCATCTTGAGCCCGAAATGTGCAAGAACCCTGTTCTCTCCCACTACAGTCACGAGGTCCGAGGCGATGCTTACCACGAGGAGGTCCAGGAGCGGCAGAAGATTCTCGAACGGAATCCCGTTCTTCATGGAATAGGCCTGCACGAGCTTGAATCCCACCCCGCATCCGGACAGGTCGTCGAAAGGATAGTCGCAGTCCTCCCTCTTAGGGTCCAGAACAGCCACTGCGTCAGGAAGTTCCGTTTCAGGAAGATGATGGTCGCAGACTATGATGTCCAGACCTTTGGAGCGGGCGTAGCGCACCTTGTCAATGGCCTTGATGCCACAGTCAAGGGTGATGATGAGGCTGAATCCGTTGTCGGCCGCCCAGTCTATGCCCTTGGCTGACACTCCGTAGCCTTCGTCATATCTGTCCGGGATGTAGAAGTCCACTCCCCGTGCAATCTTCCTGAGGAAAGAATACACCAAAGCCACCGCCGTGGTACCGTCCACGTCATAGTCCCCGTACACAAGTATCTTCTCGCCGGAACGGACTGCTCTCCCGATACGCTCCACTGCCTTGTCCATGTCCTTCATCAGGAAAGGGTCGTGGAGGGAGGAAAGATTGGGGCGGAAAAATGACCTGGCCTCCTCGAACGTGCGGACTCCCCTGCCGACCAGCAGGGACGCAAGCACATTGTCAATGCCCAGCTCTGCTGCGAGCCGTGCGACATTGTCCGGGTCTGCCGGATTCTTCAGTCTCCATTCCTTTTCTTTCTGCATAGCATACAAAGATACCTTATTAATTTCAAAATTACGAATAAAAATGCTACTTTTGCAACTTAATTAAAGCTGGCATTCGCGAAACGGAACTACAGCTTTTGACGGCAAACGGATTAGTAATCAGATAAAGAAACAGTCATATGGCAAATTTGGAATTGAGCGAACAGGAACTCATCAGGAGAGAATCCCTGTCCAAACTCAGGGAATTGGGAATAGAGCCTTATCCTGCACCACTTTACCCTGTCAACGCCTCGACGAAGGAAATTCTCGAGGGATATGACCCGGAGAAAGGCAATTTCAGCGAGGTCTGCATAGCCGGAAGGATAATGTCAAGGCGCATCATGGGAGCCGCCTCTTTCATGGGACTCCAGGACGCCTCCGGCAGAATCCAGGTCTATGTGAACAGGGACGAGATATGCCCGGGAGAGGACAAGACAATGTACAATACCGTGTTCAAGAAACTTCTTGACATCGGTGACGTGGTGGGTGTCAAGGGTTTCGCTTTCTACACCAAAACCGGCCAGCTCTCGGTGCACGCCAAGGAGCTCACCCTCTTGAGCAAATCCCTCAAGGTCCTCCCTATCGTGAAGGAGGCCGACGGAAAGGTTTACGACGCATTCACCGATCCTGAACTCCGTTACAGGCAGAGATACGTGGACCTCATCGTGAACCCCCAGGTGAAGGACGTATTCATCAAGAGGGCCAAGATTGTGGCAACCATGCGCGAGTATTTCAACAATGCCGGCTGCCTCGAGGTCGAGACACCTATCCTCCAGGACATTCCGGGAGGAGCCACCGCAAGGCCGTTCATCACGCACCACAATGCATTGGACATTCCTCTTTACCTGCGTATTGCCAATGAGCTGTACCTCAAGAGACTCATTGTGGGAGGATACGACGGAGTCTATGAATTCGCCAAGGACTTCCGCAACGAGGGAATGGACAAGACCCACAATCCGGAGTTCACCTGCATGGAGATTTACGTGGCCTACAAGGACTATATCTGGATGATGGAGTTCGTGGAGAAGATGCTGGAGAAGATTTCAATGGTGGTCAACGGCACTACCGAGGTGACCATCGGGGAGCACACCGTGGACTTCAAGGCCGGATACCGCAGGCTTCCGATTCTCGACGCCATCAAGGAATACGCCGGGGTGGACATCAAGGGGATGGACGAGGACCAGCTTCGCGAGACCTGCAAGAAACTCAACGTGGAGATTGACCCTACGATGGGCAAGGGCAAGCTGATTGACGCCATTTTCGGCGAATATGCCGAGAAGAACCTCATACAGCCGACTTTCATCACGGATTATCCTGTGGAGATGTCCCCTCTCACCAAGAGACATCGCAATGACCCTTCACTGACGGAGCGCTTCGAGCTTTTCGTCTGCGGAAAGGAACTCGCCAACGCATATTCCGAGCTCAACGACCCTATCGACCAGCTCGAGAGATTCGAGGAGCAGGCCGCCCTCAAGAGCAAGG
>JBJEBJ010000060.1:0-41833 GCA_051869955.1 Candidatus Cryptobacteroides sp. | reverse complement strand
GAAGCGACCGCGAAGCCTGGAAGAACAAGAAGGAGCACCTTACGCCCAACTACCTCACTGACATCGACCAGATAATGACGGTACAAATCTGACTCAGTGTTTGGCACACTTTCATTGAAAAGGTAGCAAAGGTAAGCAGATTATGCTCCCCTTTGCAACAAATAATACGAATATTAGAGATTTAGAATTTACTATATTTCGTCAATTTATTGAATTAATGTCATAATTTAGTATATTTGCATTGCTATGACAAGTTGCGAGACGTACATATTGGAGTATTCTGCGGAACGTGATAAATTCCGCAGCTGCGACTTGTTATCAGCAGCGGAAGAATCAGGATTCCCGAAAACCGCTGTCAACTGGTTCCTGCACAAGCTCACATCTGAACGAAAGCTCAGCCGGATTGGACGAGGTGTTTATTCCAAGGCTTTCCGTCAGGAATTCAAAAATGAGCCCGACGAACCTTTGACAAACCTTGCAAGGCAAATTCTTGATCAATATCCTGGAGCCAGGGCTTGCTTTTATCATGGTACAATCCTGTCTCCACTGCTTCATCATCTGTCTTATAATGCACTGACATACATCGAGGTTCACCGTGAATTGACGGAGATACTCTTTCACCGGCTTCAGGATGCCGGGGAGAAGGTATATCTCAAGCCATCACGCGAAGTGATGCAGAACTATATAGACATCTCCCAGGCAGGAATCATCATAAAGCCGATGATTTCCGGTTCGCCAGTCACTATCGAATCCGGGATTCCGATGCCTACGCTGGAAAAAATCATCGTGGATACACTGTGTGACGAAGACTTCAGTTATCTTCAAGGTGGCGAATGGGAGTACATTGTCGAGAATGCCTTCAGCCTGTTCACTATCAACAGTTCCCGGCTGTTCCGTTATGCCGGACGCCGAGGAAAATTGCAGGAGATTAAGGAGGCTGTTAATTCATATTTACTATGATACGCAAGGAATGCTTCACAAAAGAATGGATAGAAACGGTCAGGGACCGGTTCAATTATAATGATGTCAATCTCATCGAGAAAGTCATCCGGGCATTTTCTCTTGTTGAAATGCTCAGTGAATCAGGTTGTCCCTATATCTGGAAGGGCGGATCCTGTTTGATGCTGCTACTGGGATCCGGCCTTCACCGTCTCAGCATCGATGTGGATATCGTATGCCCTCCGGGGACTGACATAGAGAAATACCTATCAAAGTTTCCCGAATATGGGTTCACCGGCCGGGAAACCATCGAACGTGAACAACGTTTCTCATCGGTTCCAAAATCTCACGAGAAACTCCATTACAGGGTCGCATATCTTTCCCAGACTGAACGCACAGAAAGCATTCTGCTGGATGTCCTGTATGAAGATGCCCAATATGAGAAAGTTGAGACAAAAAACATCGAAAGCCCGTTCATCCTTCTAGACGGAGCGCCATTGACCGTGAAGGTCCCATCAGTCGATGACATTCTTGCCGATAAACTCACCGCATTCGCTCCATACACATCAGGAATACCGTATTTCAAGAATGGGAAGCCCAAATTCGTAGAAATAATCAAGCAGCTCTACGATATCGGCCGTCTGTTTGACGCAATGGACGATTTGGAAACCATAAGCAGGGTCTTCTACCGTATCGCATCCATTGAACTTGCCTATAAACACCTTTCCGACGACCCCGCAGTAATATTCCAGGATATCAGGGACACTGCGTTGTGTTTGGCAACCCGAGGAAAAGCTGGCCAGGGAGATTTTGATGCACTTCAGAAGGGAGTCACTTTCATACGCCCCTTTATGTATCAGAGCAAATACCACATTGAGGATGCAATTACTGATGCCGCTAAAGCAGCCTGTCTGGCTACAGGTATTGAGAAAGGTGCAAATGCAATTCCGCAATATGATAAGGACAGGGACGCCCCGGTTTTGCAACCTACACTTTCAAATAAATTGAACAAATTGAGTATAATCCTTCCTGAAGCATACTATTATTGGGCACTCACAAGTCAGATGATGCAATAATGAAGATAGAGGAAGCGATACTATATGTCCTTGCAGAACGGAACGGGGGCCTCCGCACGGAGCAGATAGCGGATATCATCAACCGAAGGAAGCTTCACGTGCGCAGGGACGGCCAGCCGGTGACCTCGGCACAGGTCTATGCCGTTGTGATGCGCTTCCCGGACACCTTCGTCAAGGCTGAAGGCCGGATAATGCTGATGATTTGAGACAAATGACAGTGAAGGCACCTATATACAGCATTAGCCGCCTGCGCTTCGGCACGGACGGTAAGGGAATAACGTCCCTGGTGGCCTTCATGGGATGCCCGCTGAGATGCCGCCACTGCATCAACAGCTGGTGTCACTCGGATCCCTCACAGGCGAGGCTCATGAGCCCCGAGGACCTGTACGGGGAGCTGATGATAGATGACATCTATTTCCAGATGACAGGAGGCGGAGTCTGCTTCGGTGGCGGGGAATCTACCCTCTATCCGGAGTTCATCCGCCAGTTCAGGAAGGTATGCGGCAGCAGGTGGAGGATAACCGTAGAGACTGCCCTGACCTGCACTGAAGACGTGATTCTTGATATGGTTCCTGTCATCAACAGATGGATAGTCGACGTGAAGGACCTGTCTGAAGAGATATACGAGGGATATACCGGGAAGCGGAACGACATCCGCTCCAAACTGAAGGTGCTCCTTGATGCAGGAGCGGAAACCACCGTCAGGGTACCGCATATACCCGGCCACAACAGCGACGCCGATGTGGCAAGGACCATAGGCGAACTCCGGAGCATGGGGTTCGACGACATAGACGAGTTCACATACATCATAAAATGACGAACGTATGGAAAGAGGAAAAGAAAAATGCCGACGCCTAAGGGAGATAAGGCGAAGGATGGCATACTTATCCGGGATTGAGTACGAGCCCCACGAGTGCGAGCACGAGGGGGACTGCCCTGGGACCTGTCCGCTCTGCGACGCGGAGCTTCAGGAACTGAACAGGCTCATGCGCGAGAAGGGAGTAACAGACCTTGATATGCAGCCGGAGCTTCTAGAGGAGATGGAAGAGGAGTTGCCTCACGATTTTGAACCAGAGCTTGCCGGTATGCCGGCTCCTCCGGATGATCGGCCTCTGATGGGTGACATCAGCGTGATTCCTCCCGGGCTGAGTGGCGGGGATGATGACCGACTCTTCTTGAGCTGCAACGTGGCTGGACTTCAGTTCCGTGACACGTCCGAGGTCCTGAAGGAGCTGTACGAAGGTGCGGAGCTCGCGCTCGTGCGTGAGAGAGGCAACAAGTATGACTCCAACGCAGTCGCAGTCGCCTGCCCGGGCGACTACGACGGTGATCCCGACAGCTTCGACTTCGCATTCGCCATCGGTTACATACCGCGCGACTGCAACGCTGCCCTCGCTACCATGATGGATGCCGGGTGGGAGGACATCTTCACGGCAAGGGTGTCCGAGGTGAAGACTCACGGTCCCTGGAGCGAACGCCTGTCCATCGACATCTATGTCAGGGACAGGGATGAAAAGGAGCCACGAAAGGATGTCGTGAGATTGATGTGGGCCAACGACGATATGATGGAGGACATCACCGGCCAGCTCTATGACAAGGGCACGGTCTACCTCAGATGGCGAAACGTCCCTAAAGTCGAACACAACCTGCCTTCCGACGGCGACAAGGTCGTTATCCTTCATAGGTCCAATGTCACTCTACAGGCCTACCTGATGAAGGTTCTCCCGGAGAAATGCATCTGTGATGTCCGGCCCGACATCCTCGACGACCTTGGAAGAAAGGACGACTGCGGTCCTTACCTTCTTTCACTGATAAAGGGGCCCGTGGAAGTGGAGGATATGAGCTCCCTTCAGTTCGAGGAGATGGAGGTCTGCGTACGTCAGCCTGAGATTGTAGCCCCCGAAGACATACTGGAACAGCTGCACCTTGACAAGGAGAACTGACAATGAACGAGCAGGCAATTTCATCACCCTCGCAGGTGACCATATACAATCCCAACGAGATCATCAACCTCTTCTCCGAGTCCCTGTCCAGACGCGGACCGGGGATCGTCAATGTCCGGGGTATCTACCACCGGGGGAAAGGAGGCAACTACGGAGGATATTTCTATGACTCCCTAAAGGACGAGTTCAGCCCCTATGAGATGTCCATCAAGATTCCCGATAGACTGCGCAGCGGACTAGAGGACGGCAACCTCGTGGAGATGCGTGGGACCGTCGACCGCAAGGTGAATAACTACTGCACTGTCCAGCTACAGCTCAATGTCACTGGTGTTGCGGTTGTCCAGGAGCAGACAATATCGGAGGACGACCTGAGACGTATAGAGATCCGGAAGAAGAAGGCCTCATCAGGCTACCGCAAGGTGGACAACATACTTGAGAGCGCCATCTTCGCTGACAGGCGCCCGTCGGTGGCTCTGGTGTTCGCTGACTCCTCAATCACCGATGCCGACTTCGATGCCGGCAAGGAGGCAGCAGCCGTGCTGATAGACTTCCGGGAGTACCGGGTGTCCTTCGCAAGGGCGGAGGCGTTCGTCGCCACACTCCGTCAGGCTGATTCCGACGGCCACGATGTCATCTGCGTCGTGCGTGGAGGAGGCTCAGGGCTGGAGGCCCTGGAGAACCTCGATGTCCTCGACTGCATCGCCGGTATGGAGACTGCCGTAGTGACGGCGGTGGGACACGCGGCGGACAAGGTGTTCATCAACGAGATAGCGGACCTCGAGATAGGCACGCCGTCCCTGCTGGGCTCTTACTTCAAGGACTTGGTCGAGAAGGTGGCCAAGAAGAAGGCTGACTCTACTGCCGCCCTGACGAAGAAGATTGAGGCCCAGTTCAAGGAGCAGATAGATACCGCCCGGAAGCAGAACGCGGAACTCCAGAAGAAGTTCGACGAACTCTCGAAGAACTCCGCAGAGGCCATCAGGAAGCATGACGAGCAGGTGAAGGCTGCCCAGGAGCAGAACAAGGCCCTGCAGGAAAAGATCACCAAGATGACCGAATCCGCGAAGGAGACGCAGAAGATCAACAAGGAGCAGAATGACTCGCTCCAGGCCCAATTGAAGACCATCACCGAGGCCAACAGGAAACAGGGCGAGGACCTCACTAAGAAGATTGGTGAGATGCAGGGAAGCATCACCAGCCTAACGGAAAAGAACGCTCGGATAAACAGGGAGCTGAGCGAGGCAGTCAGCCGCAACAGCACCCTTCAGGCAGAGCTTGCACAGGCGAAAGCCAATGGCGGCAGCAAGGTCCTGACAAGCATTTTTGCGGTAATCTCCGTGGTTTTGCTCATCGCCCTGCTGCTCAAATAGGTATTTTCTGAATATTTTTAGTGTGTTATACTCTATTTTCGAAATAATCTCTATATTTGCATAGAGTATTATACACTATTATGGAAACTGATTTCAATTTCATCACGAAGAAGAGGGGCAGGAAAGGCGAAGGCCGCGCTACCGTCTTCAAGGCCATACAGCTCCCTGTTGACATCATAGACGAGCTGAAACTATACAGGGATGTATATGGTGCCCTGCAGTCCAAGACCAAGGACCCCGATGGGAATCCCATCCCGGAGAAGGTGTCCTTCGAGCAGATTCTCCGCCGCTGGATGGACAACGTGGACTACTTTGACCCAGAGGCTCACGCAATGGTGAACAACATCATGAGCGAAAGGAGGAGAGTCGCCTTCCCTCCTACATACGAAGTCGATCCGTTCAAGTATCCCATCGGTGAGTTCCAGTACATGTTCGAGACTGACGAGGGAGAGGTGGAGTGTGACTTCATGGCCGGGACCTTTGAGTGCACGGACGCGGATAGCAGCTACAACGGGCTCTCTCTGGATGAGATGTACCGTAAGAACTTTTGCCTCATCAATGATGCCGGATACGAGTTCTCCCTGGAGCAGGCACACGAACTGTGCAGGAGACTTTCCACCATCGAATATGATGTAGTCAAGTGTCTGGACCACTATATGGACCGTAAGGGAGTTGACCATCTCCCTCTTCTTGAAGCAGCCAAGGTGCTCAGCGACGAGGGCCCTGTATTTGACGATCCTGCAAAACCGGGAGAGAACCTCAAGGAATATATCGTGAACGGAGCTCTGGGGGAATATGTGTCAGTGAAGAACGGGCAATGGATAGTCCTGCGTTCGGAAATAGACTGGTGCGACGAAGACTGAATCATTGATGACTATGGCTACAAAAATCGCGGCATTCGTAATAATGGCGGTGTTCTATTCCGCTTATCTTGGAAAGAAATTCGCACAGCGCCGCCAAGGCATCATCACCAACCAGATAGGCAAGGGTGACAAGCCTAGAAAGGTCCTTCTGATTGAGAAAGTTATGGGATGGGCGACGTTTGCGGTAATCCCCGTTGAAATAATCAGTATCATCCTGTATCCGAAGATGACACTCATCCCTGTACTCAGGGACTGCCCTATAATGGAGTGGACCGGTCTTGCAATAGGTGCAATCGGAGTGGCTTTCTTCATAGTCGCAATGCTGACTATGGCCGACAGCTGGAGAGCGGGGATACCGGATTCCGACAAGACGGCATTCGTCCAGAAAGGGATATACCGCATCAGCAGGAATCCCGCATTCATGGGATTTGATCTTATGTATATAGGACTGCTATTGGCCTTCCCGAACATTATCCACCTTCTGTTCGCCGTCTTTCCTATCGTGATGCTGCACCTTCAGATAAGACAGGAGGAGGTATTCTGTCGCAAGTCCTTCGGTGGCGAATATGAGGAGTACTGCAGGAAGGTCAGGAGATATCTCTGATGGAAATTTTGACATAAAAAATGCCGTTTTGTCCACTTCTGTGTACGTTTTGTCAGTATCGGTCAGGTTATATGTGTTTTATAGCGTCTGGCATCTGATTTGACATATACAAAAGCGTTCCCGCGTAAGCGAGGACGACCATCCGGTTATGAATGATCGTTCGAACAACGGGGCAGGTAAATATGTTTAACATGTAATATAGGAGACTTTTATTATGACACCTATGAGACGTTACGAACAAAATTGGCTGCCCGAAATCTTCAACGATTTCTTCGCCAATGATTGGATGACCCGCACAAACGCAACCGCTCCGGCCATCAACGTTATTGAAAACGAGAAAGACTACAAGGTCGAGGTTGCGGCACCAGGAATGAACAAGGAAGACTTCAATGTCAACGTCACGGACGACAACTACCTTGTCCTGACGATGGAGAAGAAGAACGAATCCAAGGATGAGGACAAGAAGCGGAAATACCTCCGCAGGGAGTTCTCTTACCACAAATTCGAACAGAGCCTCGCTCTTCCTGAGGATGTGAACAAGGATGAAATCAAGGCATCGGTAAACGACGGTATCCTTACCATCGACATACCGAAAGTGAAGGCCACTGAAAAGAAACCTTCCGTAAAGCAGATTGAAATCCAGTAATCAGGCTTAGTGCCCGCCTGCCGGAAACGGCGGACGGGCTTTCTTTTTGCAAGCACCATGAAACAACCAGTTGTAATGAATATGAGCGGGGCCTATGACATGGAACCGCTGATGGAGGGAAAGGAGTTCGTCCAGATAGACTGCCGGGACATCGAAGGGAAGGATTTCATCTGCTCGGAGGAGGCGCAGAAGGAACTGTCCGCAAGGATGCGCACCTGCTCACCGGAGGGAATACATTTCCTTGACTCGGGGAACTACCATTACCTGACCAAACTGTGGACGGACAGACTCTCTGTTCCTTTCTCACTCATCCTCATAGACCACCACACAGACATCCGGCGAGAGGCGTTCGACGGGGAACTCACCTGCGGCAACTGGGTTAGGGTGATGCTCGAGACAAACCCTAATCTCAGGATGGTCGTCATCATCGGCCCCACCGAATCCCAGCGTAGCACCATCGACGCAGCCTATCGCTCAAGAGTACGATTCATCAGTGAGGAGAGCCTGCTGACCGAGGACGGCTGGAAGACTTTCGCCAAAGAGTATCTGAAAGAGCCCGTATATATCTCAATTGACAAAGACATCCTATACCAGGGGGATGCCATTACCGACTGGGACCAGGGGGATGTTACCATAGGGGACCTCCTGAAGTTGATTGAGGTCATATTCGGGAATGAGAAGGTTATCGGGATGGATATCTGCGGAGAATACTCCGGGGCCTATGACCTCATCAAGGCCCAGAGGGCCGGTCTGCTGAATGAAGAAACGAACGAGGAGATACTCGAGGAAGTGGCCCGTGATACCTTATCTTGAAATAAGATACCTCAATGCATCCAACGGATGATGGAGTATCATCCTTGGTCCGCTGAACCGCATCACTGCCCGGATCCTCTTGCGCATATCCGGACGGTAGCAGTGCACAGGACACTTGTGGCACTTGGTCTTGGCGTCTCCGAACTTGCATAGGTCCAACCGTGCGAGGGAATAATCCAGCAGTTCACTGCAATCTCCGCACAACTCCGGGCTGCCGTGGTTCTTCCGGCACCACAGTTCAATCATATGCCTGACCGTCTTCTTCTCCCAATCGATGCGTCCCATGCCTTAAAACTCCTGAGCAATCCGTCGAACAAGTTCTGAGGTCTCCCTGACCTTCTCTGCCACTATTTCTGCAGGCATATAGTCAAGGTTCCAGGCTGCGACAGTTATTACCTCCCCAAGTCCCCAAAGGGATGAAAGAGCCTTCAAGTACGAGCTGCCCTGGTCACGGAACTCCCCAGTCGGGATGTCCATGCCACGGGTGGTTATGTACAGCACCTTCTGGCACTTGCAGAGTCCCGTGCATGTCGTTCCGTCATCCGTGAAGGTGACATTGTAGAGTGACATGTTCTCGAAGAAGGCCTTGAGGACCGAAGGAAAACTCATGTCCCAGAAAGGGGCCGCCACGACAATTCTGTCAGTAGAAGCGATTTTCCTTGCAATGGCGACTATCTCTTCAGGAACACTTCCAGAAGTCCTTTCCTTCAAGGTTTGAGGGTTTACAGGAGGCAAGGCAAGCGCATTGACATCAATGGTCTCAATGTCATAGCGAGTCGAGAGGACTTCCCTGGCCGCATCAAGTATAACTTTCGTACGTGACTCCTCCCTCATGCAGGAGTCTATGATAATCAGTTTTTCCATACTCAATTATTGCTTCAAATAACACTCCAATGATGGCCAGAGGGCCTGCGTAACGCCGTAACCCATATCATAAGCTGCCTGTATCTTTGAGTGGTCCTTTTCAAGCCGTGACAGTGCAAGGGGCTCAGAAGGTCGTATGACGAAAATTTTGCCCTCCGTCTCCAGACTTTCTATCTGTTCAAGTCTTGCATTGTAACGCTGATTGCGGAGCCTGAAGGCCTCCTGAAGAGCCTTGTTCCGCCGATACAGCAGCCTGCTGAGAAGATACATGCTTCCCTTCTTCAGGTATCCCTTGGGGTGGGTAAGCACAACGACTATTCTTTCGCAGCCCTCATCTATGCATTTGTCCAAGGGAATATTGTCGGTGATTCCGCCGTCCAGATAAGGCTCTCCTTCGATGATTACCTTTCGGGAAAGAAATGGAAGAGAAGCTGATGCCCTGATATAGTCAATCTGCTCCTTTGCATCAGTGACCTTCATGTACTCGGGAAGACCCGTCCTGATGTTGGTTACACAGGCGAAGAAATCTGTTCCTGACGCAGAATACGCCTGATAATCAAACTTGTCAAGTTCCTCAGGGAGAATCCTGTATGCGAAATCAGTGTTCACCACGTTCCCGGTCTGTAAGAGCGAACGCAGGCTGAAGTATCTTGGGTCTCCTGCCAGCCTCAAATTATATCGTAGTACCCTACCTTTCTGTCCTGAGGGGAGGTTGATGCCGAAGGTCGCTCCTGCAGAGGTGGCGCAGATGGTATCAGGTCGGAATGAATGGTCCATCAGTATGTCAAGAACCCCTGCGGTGAATATCCCTCGCATGCCTCCGCCCTCAAGAACAAGTCCAGTCTTAGGCCTTCTGCCGGCACTCTTGTTTGCCTGTTCACCCATATGCGCATCATTCCTTGTTGAGATACTTGACAACCTTGCAAGGATTGCCCACGGCGACGCTGCCATCCGGGATGTCCTTGACAACAACGCTGCCTGCACCGATGGTGACATTGCTGCCAATGGTCACTCCCGGAAGGATCGTAACGGAGCCTCCTATCCAGACATTGTCCCCGATAGTCACAGGCTTCGCCCATTCCCTGCGGGAGTTCCTTTCCTCCGGATCCGTGCTGTGGCAGGCCGTATAAATGCTCACGTTCGGGCCGATGAAGCAGTCATCGCCGATAGTGACAGGTGCTTCATCAAGAACAGTGAAATTGAAATTGGCAAAGAAGCGTTTACCGACAGATATGTTGCACCCGTAATCGCAATAGAATGGCTGGTTGATGAAGGTATCCTGATCGCTCCTGCCAAGAAGCCCCCTAAGAATATCGTTCCTCTCACGGATCAGTGTAGGTCTAAGCTTGTTGTACTCCCAGATCCTGTCCTTGGTGGCGTTGAGCCTCTCAAGAAGGAACGGATGGGTGGCATCATAGACCTTGCCGGAGACCATATCGTTCCACACCTTGTAATCAGGAGCATCCCCTTCATCAGATTGGTCTAAGGTCAGAAGCAGTTCCTGCGCCCTCCGATGTCCAAGATCGGCAGCACGGGAGAGGAGGTTCCTTGCCTTCATGAGGTCCTTTTCGAGGCAGTCCCCCTCAAGAAATCGTTTCCCCACGGAGAACATCGCCTCCGCATCGGAGTATATGTAGTCGTTGTTACAGTCCATATCCTATTCGACCGGTATTATTTCAATATGTTCAAGAACCCTGTCCAGTTGACCGACATAATAGAACGGCAGGTTAATCAGCCTGAACGTCTTGTTCTCAGGGGCGGGAGTATGCAGGTCCTGGATGAAGAAGCCACCGCTCCACACCCTGACGGCAACGACATCGTGGTCGCAGTTGTTCACGAAAGAATGAATTGACCGCAGATGTGCATTCGTGCCTGACTTGACTTCGATTGGCACTATGCCGGTCATTGACGGCCAGATGAAATCCACTTCCGCAGTAGTTCCTGCCTTATCCCGCATCCAGAAACACTGTTCCTCCTTGTAATGCCTGTCGAGTACCGGCTTTAGTTCCTGTGCCACTATCTGCTCGGCAGCCCTCCCCCTCCAGGTATCCTGCAGGTCCTTGTTCTGAAGATACTCCAGCTGGATGCCGGCCACATAGTTGGTCAGTCCACTGTCCAGCATAATGAGCTTGGGGCTTCGCCTCTTTGCAGGCAAGGCCGGCAACGAAGTAGAAGTGACAGGATAGTCGAGGGAAAGAAGATATGCCTTCTCAAGTATGTTCATCGCCCCGTGAATCTGCTTTGAGGAGTAACTGCTCTCACCGAACTTGTCGAAGGTGATAGTCTGTGCCGCACTCTTCCACGCCGTAGAGAGGATATGCTGAAGAATCCGTGACTGCTCCTCCTTCCTGACGAACTTGCCCGCATCCTCAGTGTAGCCTTTGACCAGGGAATTGAAGATAGGCGAAAGGCGCTCTATATCACCGGTCTCCACATACTCCGAAACAGCCTCCGGCATCCCTCCGATCAGCGCATACCTGTTGAACTCCGAAGTGATGTCCTCGTGAAGAACTGTGTGCGCACTGAGGCTCCGTACCGACTCTGCCCAGTCATCATACCCCTTGGCTTCGAGATACTCCACGAACGAGAACGGGCGCAGGGTTAGATAGTCCACCCTGCCTACCGGAAAGGAGATGCGTTTCTTTGTGAGTACCTGCAACCGGCTTCCGGCCGCTATCACATAGATCCAGGGAAGATCTTCATAGAAGTACCTGAGCATCGCCACCGCTTCCGGCACTTCCTGAATCTCATCAATGAACAGCAGAGTCCTCTTGCCACGGTCCTGGGTGATGTGGTGCTTGAGACACACGTACTGCCACACATCTGGAGCGGTCTTGAACCTGCGGAACACCTCGGCATCATCCTTCTCAAGGTTAATGCTGATGAAGGAGTCGAATTCCTTTCCGAACTCCTCCACGAGCGTGGTCTTCCCGACCTGTCTTGCCCCTCTGAGAACCAGCGGCTTTCTTCTCTTGCGCTCGGCCCATCCCCTGAGCTGGGCCATAATTTCACGTTTGTACATAATTGCTCCTGTTTCAGAGGCAAATATACGAAACTTTCCTAATCAATAGGCAAAATTCACAAAATAAATGCCAATTATATAGGCAAACGGGGATAATATTTGCCCAGATGATAATCATTCGATAGTTCGCCTTTTCTTGGCGAGCATCTCATTTATCACCTGATAGGTCTTATCCAAGTCTCCGAGCAGCGCATCCAGAATCTCCGCATAGCTCCTGGCGTTCTCGTTTCCCGAGAAGGCCGCATACCGTCTGAGGGCCGGGAGAGAGTCGGCATACACCCTCATGGTGCAATACCGTCTTTGTGCCGGGCAGGACTTCTGTACTTTGCGGACATGCTCCTCCTTCTCCTCTTTTCCGACCTCCTTTCCCGAGCCCGATGAGGAGTCGGTCTCTTCAGGAATCAGCCCCTTTTCCATTGCCAGCTTCTTCCATAGGGGCATCTTGTCTTCTTCCATAACTGTCAACTTTAATTTGCAAACAATATAAAATTTATAAAAGTTATAAGAAATGTAAATATTGCATTCCTTGTAATTTCTACAAGGTTTATAAACCTTATAAATATGATACCGCAAAGATAACAAAATTTGCATAATGTCAAGTTTATTTTGATATTTGCAAAACTTAATATCACCCGGAACCGGAGATGGTGAATTGAATTCAGGCAAGATGTGGATTTGTAACACAGGGTGTCACAAACCCCATCTGCTCCTTACGGAGAGCGGTTCCCCTCCGGAGTCGGGAACCAATCGGAGACAGATATGATACAGAGAGGGAAACTGGACACAATAGTCCACACAAGAATAGAGGAGGACCTCCTCGCCGAACTGCGGTCCGAGTGCGCAAGCCTCGGATACAGGACCCTGTCCCCGTACCTGAGGCTCATCATCAGCCGGCGCAATCTCAGGACGATGAAAAAGGCCGACTTGCCACAGGGTGCAATCACGGCCATCGAGCATCTGGCCTCGGAGGTGAAGAGGATAGGCGTGCTGTACAACCAGTTCGTCGCCGCATACAACAAGGCCATACTCCTGACGGACAGGGACGGCAACCCGGTCGTCACTGTCAAGGAGACTCAGAGGAACCAGCTGGGCCTGATGGATCTCACGATGGAGATGACTGACAAGGTCCACTCCCTGATGGACTACTTCGGGGTGAGCCACAACAGGGCCCGCACCAGCGGGGAGCAGCCAAAGGAGAACAGCAATACCCCTGACAGGGGCACAGTCATAATACCGAAACTCTAAAATTCAAAGACAATGCAGAACATCACCATCAGCGGCAATCTCACAGGAGACGCCAGGGTGCTCCAGGACCAGAACGGCAAGGAGTACATGTCATTCCGCGTAGCGGTCAACGACACCAGGAAGGGAGAGAAGACATCGACGTTCTACGATGTGACCGCCGTCAGGACCGGGGTCCTCGACTACCTTAAGAAAGGACAGGGCGTGATCGTCTCAGGTCATCTGTCCATCTCCTTCGTGGAGAAGGACGGCAAGACCTTCACCAACGTCGACGTCTTTGCCCGTGACCTCGAACTGACAGGACAGCCACGCGGCAACGCCTGAGGAGGCGGCAAACCCATGTACATCGACTTCGGGCTGTAGGTGGTCGTGAAGATTCAGAGGGGAGCGGCATCTTGCCGGACCCCGGTGGGCTACAACGAGCGCAAGGTCGCCTCGGGCGAGGCCCGGGTGGTCGGCGTGAGCAACATGGATGGAGATTCACTGGCGACGGTCCTGCGTACCTTCGACGCTTACGAGAACAACCCGGCCATATCCGCAAGGACAAGGTCCCTGTCGTTCCACATGAGCATCAACCCCGGTCCCGGGGAAGGACTCGACGACCGCAGGGCGATGGCTCTGGCAAGGGACATCATGGAAGGCCTTGGCTACGGCAGCCAGCCGTTCATCGTCTACCGCCATACGGATACCGGAAGGGAACATTTCCACGTGGTCTCCGTGAAGGTGGACAGGACCGGAAGGGTGATAAGCGACTCCAACCAGCGCCGCCACCTTCAGGCCATCCTCCGGGACCTCGGCCCCCGGTACGGGTTCGTGGTGGGACGCGGTCAGGGACGGACTCAGGGACAATCGTCCGGGGTATCACTCCGGAGATTCGATCCCGATGCTGGGAACAGGACGGAACAGATCTCGGACATTACCAGGCGATGCCTCTCTTACAGTTTCTCCACAAGGGAACAGTTCGAGATGCTCCTCCGAAGGTGCGGGGTGAGGGTAGTCAGCAGCAATACTCCCTCCGGGGAGAGGCTGATGCTTCAGGGCCTCGACAGGAGCGGTGCTCCGACCGGACGGCCGGTAAAGGCGAGCACCTTGGGAATCAACCTCAGGGACGCTCTGGAAGGGAGGCTCCGGGAAGGCCCGGGAGAGCTCAGGTGCAGGAGGCGTGAGAAAGACAGGGTTCGGGGAATCGCCCTGAGCTGTCTGGGTTACTCCTCATCGGCGCGGCATTTCGGGAGGATGCTTGAGAGGAAGGGAATCACGGTGGTCTTCTCGAGGTCGGAGGATGGGAGCATATTCGGAGCGACCTTCATGGACCACGGCAGCCACAGCGTCTTCAAGTGCAGCGAGCTGGGTGAAGGCATCAGTGCAGGGCTTTTCCGTGATGCCGAGGAACGGGGGCAGTGGAGTGTAAGGGAAGGACCGGAACGGGAGTCGGCAGTTGCCGAGGAGACGCAGAAGGAGTCCATACCTCACATTGGTGCACCGGACGCGAAGTCGATGGAGAGGGACATCAGGAAGAAACGAAGAAGAAAGAAAGGAATGTCAATCTGAAACGAAGAATTATGATACACGAATTAAGTCTTTTCCTTTGTCGTGACGAGGAGTCCGGCAAGGCCTATTTCGCAGTCAAGGAGGAGGACGGCAGCCTATCATACGTGGAGCCGGAGACACTGCTCTCCGTGAAGATGGCCGGCAGCGGCCCCTTCCCGGTCATGCTGAAGGCCGATGACCTGAAGGTGGAGCAGGACATGAAGAAGCTCTACGGCAGGCATCAGGCCTGCGGGGCGCACAAGAAGGTACTTACCCTCAGGGACGCCTCGGGAACCGCCCTGCGGTTCTCAAAGCCAGTGGAGAACAGCCGCTTCCCGTTCATCCTTGCGGTAATGGGAGAGGACGGTGAAGAAACCGTCCGGCAGTACTCGCCCCTCGGGCACTCCTCCTCGGGAGACCCGGCGGAGGACATAGTAGATTATTCAATAGACAAGAAATGACATCATGCAGAAACTTTTCAGCATAATACTTGACGATGAGAGCCGGGAAGTGACGGCCTGCCTCTCGCAGGAGGAAGGAAGGGAGATTGGGGCCAGGCAGCTGGCCACGAAGCTCATCTCCTCGGTCAGCGAGGATGACCTGGGAACGGTCTATGCCTTCCTGTCGGACCTGACCGCTGAGATGGCGGCACTCTCGGACTGCCCGAAGGACCTGTCGGAAGAGCATTCGAAGAAGATATCCCTCTTCGAGACGGAGTTCAAACTGGCCAAGGAGGGACTCGGGCTTTACCGTCTCAACTCGCTCGCCCGAAAGACAGACTCATAGCGCACCATGCGGAAGCAGGAATACGAGCCGTACTTCATGTGCATGGTCCTCGTCTCGGTGGTGATACTCGCAGTGAACATCTACTACTACGAGTATCCTCTTTTCATATCACTGGGACTGCGCTCGGACATCTCCGACAGGGTTATGCTGTCATTCCGCTCGCACGGGTTCTTCTCCTCATACCTGAAGACGAAGCTCTTGAGCCTCGCGCTCATCGTGATGAGCAACATCGTCCGGAGCGGCAAGGGCAAGCCTGCCAACTGGAGGACGGTCGCCCTGACGGGTGCCGGAGGGCTGCTGCTGTTCCTCTTCCCTCCGGTGATAGGGGTTGTCTACACACTGCTCTCGCTGTCGGGGTTCTCTCTCGTCGCCTATTCGGTGGCGATGATCGGCCGGCATCTGAGTCTAAACTGGGACAGGCTGAACGACGTGAACGAGACCTTCGAGCAGTGCGACGAGAAGATAGAGACCAGGGACTCGATCAACATCCCAACAAGGTATCAGTACAAGGGAGTCATCCACAACGGATGGATCAACGTGGTGAACCCCTTCAGGGCGACGATGATACTCGGCACCCCGGGCTCCGGCAAGTCGTTCTCGGTCTACAACCCGTTCATCGAGCAGATGATCGGCAAGGGGTACACGATGTTCATCTACGACTACAAGTATCCCGACCTCACGGAGGTGGTGTACAACGACCTCCTTCACAGCATCGACAGCTACCCCGTGGTGCCCGAGTTCCACATCATCAACTTCAACGACCCCCGCTACTCGGAGAGGTGCAATCCTATTCATCCGAGGTACATCACCGACCAGGCGGCCACTGCTGAGGTTGCTGAGATCATCATGAAGAACGTCAACCCTAACACGGCGGAGAAGGAGGACTTCTTCTCGATGTCCGCCAAGGTGTACGTGGACTCCCTGGTGTGGTTCCTGCGCATCTATGAGGACGGACGTTACTGCTCCTTCCCGCACCTGATCGAGCTTATGGGACAGGACTACGAGGTGGTCTTCGACATCCTCCAGCAGTACCAGGACATCGAGGTGAAGATACGCCCGTTCGCCAACGCGCTGAACAGCGGGGCTCAGGACCAGCTGCAGGGACAGATAGCATCGGCACAGATTCCGCTGAACAAGTTCGCCTCCCCGGAGATTTACTGGGTGCTCTCCGGGGATGACTTCTCTCTTGACATCAACGACCCCGAGCACCCGAAGATCCTTTGCGTGGGCAACAACCCCGACTACCAAGCCATCTACGGAACGACTCTGGCCCTGTACACCTCAAGGATGTTCAAGCTCATCAACCACAAGGGCAAGAGGCCGTGCGGAGTGCTGCTGGACGAGCTGCCCACCATCTTCATCAAGGGGCTGGACAACCTCATAGCCACCGCCCGAAGCAACAAGGTGGCCATCGTCCTCGGGGCGCAGGACAAGAGCCAGCTGGTGAGGGACTACACCCAGAAGGAGGCCGATGTCATCTTCAACACCGTCGGCAACATCTTCGCAGGTCAGGTCAACGGCAAGACCGCCGAGGAACTGAGCAAGTCTTTCGGCAAGGAGTTCCGCCAGCAGCAGAGCGAGACCACCGGCTCCGACTCGGACTCCACCAACACCTCCTTCCATCAGGAGGACATAATGCCCATATCCCGCATCGAGACACTCTCCCAGGGAGTATTCCTCGGGAAAGTGGCGGACAACAACGACACCAAGTTTGCGCGCAAGCTCTTTTGCGGCGAGATACAGATCGACATGGACAGATACCGCAAGAAGCAGGAGGAGAGGCAGCCGCTGCCTATGATGACGGACTTCGGCGATGCGGACATAGAGAACAACGTTCGCCGTCTGGGCGAGCAGGTCATCAGGCAGGACATCAAGCGGCGCATCATGGACAGGGAGCACTCCCTCGGACGGTTCCCGTCCACGGAAGACATCTCGGAGGAGCTGGAGAGGACCTTCAGCGCAATGACAAGGGAAGAGCAGGAGGACATCATCAGGAGGGTGAGCGAAGAGAAGTGCCGCGAAAACGTCAACCGGCTCGTCCGTCAGAACTTCGAGAGAATAAAGCAGGAGGTCTGGAACATCATTGTGACGGAGAACGAGAAGCTGCCTAACCCGCACGACCTGGACCGGACGAAGAAGAGCTCTGAAGAATGAGAAATAGCCAAAATGACGATATTTGGCAGTGAGGAATCCTATTTTTGCGGAAAAGAATTGATATGATCTATCTCAGCGGTTTCAATTTTCCCAGTGCAGAACGGGAAAGCGAGCATTTTGACAAGTTTTCTCCCACGTACTACACCTCGATATATCCCTTCCAGTTCCTCAGTGGCAAGGGCCTGCTCTCGATTGACTTTTCGGACATCACCATCTTCGCCGGGAGTAACGGGTCCGGAAAATCGACGGTCCTGAACATCATCGCGGAAAACTTAGGACTGAAACGGGAGTCCCGCTTCAACAAATCGGAGCTGTTTGACGAGTACTTGCGGTACGTGGCCGGAAGGATGGACGTATACGACAGGGAGAAGATGCGTGCTCTTATGTCAGTCTCCCGTATCATCACAAGCGACGATGTGTTCAACCATATCCTCAGCCTGCGGAAGAGAAACGAGGACATTGACTTCAAGAGGGATGTCATACGACAGCAAAGAATGGAGTACAAATACAATCCTGATTCCCGCCCGAGGGAAATAAATCTTGAAGATCCGGAGTCGATTCGCCGGTACTCCGATTATGCCGACATGACACGTATGGGGTTTTCAGGATACGTGAAAAGCCGCAATGTGCTCAATGAACGGACCTACTCCAACGGGGAGAGCGGATACAGGTACTTAACCGATGCCATCCAGCCCGGTGGTCTTTACCTGCTTGACGAGCCGGAGAACTCCCTTTCAGCACAGCTCCAGATAGAGTTGTCGCAGTACATTGCAGGTATGGCACGGTTCTATGACTGCCAGTTCATCATCTCCTCCCACTCCCCTTTCATGCTGGCTACCCCGTTCGCGAAGATATACGACATGGACACCAACCCGGTATCGACTACAAAGTGGACTGACATCCCCAGCGTCAGGACCTACCACGACTTCTTCGAGGACCACGCCGGGGAATTCAGGAAAGGCTGATGACCGTTTCAGATGCTGAAGATGCTGCCGTATGCGGTCTTTTGTGATATTTCCTTAATGATCTCCCGAAGACTTTCAGGAAGATTGTCCCAAACGGGTGTCGCAATATTCTCCGGGATGACCTTGTAATAGGCTTCAGCGATTCCTCCTGTTATGCAGGCAAGGGTGTCGCTGTCTCCTCCCATTGAGACGGCCTTGCGGATGGCATCCTCAAAATCTTCCGACTCAATGAAGGCAATGATTGCCTCGGGAACCGTGTCCTGACAACTGGAGTCCCAACAGTAGGTCCGGTTCAGGAACTCGTAGGTCCTGTCCAGATCGTAACCATACTTTGATGATATGTAATCCTTGATATCCTCCTTTGATTTGCCGTTGCGTGCCATCCAGATGGCCGCCGCCGTAGCCTGGGCTCCCTTGATGCCCTCGGGATGGTCGTGGGTGATGGATGCCGATATGCCGGCAACCCTCTCGGTCTCCTCCAGCGTGTCGAAGAACCACCCGCATGCAGATGCCCTCATGGCGCTGCCGTTGCCCCAACTGCCGTACGGATGCCTCTTGCCATCATCAGGATAACCATTCCGGCAGCTTACCGCACGCGGCCTGAAAAGCCATTCGCGGAACATTCCACCATATCCCCCGACTGGGCACGGGAACTCCTCCGCCAACCCCACCATACACTTTTCCAATTCTTCGTGGGTGTGTTCAGGATCAATGAGCAGCCATCTGGCCACCGCAAAAGACATTATTGAGTCATCTGTATAACTGCTCCCTTCCGGAAACAGTTCAAATCCGTAATCCTTAGTATTGTCGAACTCATAGGTGCTTCCTATGGTATCGCCGCAAATTGCTCCAAACATATATCCTCCTTAAACTATTTATGAAATCATCAAAACTCCAGCCTGAATCCCTTCGACTTCATCTCCCCGTACCTGTCCTTGTTGAAGCGGTACAGGAGTGGCCGCCTGTGTTCCCCTGAACTGCCGTCGCCGGACACGCAATCCAGTATCCCCAGTTTAAGCATCTTCGACGAGAAGTTCCGGCGGTCGAACCGTACTTCCAGGATGCTCTCGTACAGGTTCTGCAGCTGTGGCATTGTGAACTCCTCGGGCAGGAGCTCGAAGCCCACAGGTGCAAAATGTATCTTCTCCCTGAGGCGTGCAAGTGCCAGGCGCAGAATCCGGTCGTGGTCGAAAGCAAGGGGCGGAACCTCCGGGATGGAGAACCATCGCGCCTGCGCCGCATCGTCTCCTCCATTCACCTCCTGTGTCCTTACCAAAGCGTAATGGGCTATCGTAATCACCCTTCCCCTCGGGTCGCGGCCTACCTCGCTGAAGGTATGGAACTGCTCGATGAAGGCATCCTCAAGTCCGGTCTCCTCCCTCAATTCGCGCTTGGCTCCCGTGATGGCATCCTCATCCATATTGAGGAAACCTCCCGGAAACGCCCATCTGCCCTTGAACGGCTCTATCCCCCTCTCTATCAGAAGGACCTTCAGGTCCCTTCCGTCATATCCGAATATCACGCAGTCCGTGGTGACAGCGGGACGTGGATAATCGTATGTGTAAGTGCCTTTGTCTGCCATACGTGTAAATTTTACACAAAGATAGAAACAAAATTTCATATTTCAAAGAAACTTGCGTAAAAATTACACAACTTAATGAATAGAGTTAAGTATTTCGAAAAGAGTTGAAATGATGGATTGTATTTTTCATCCTTGTTCAGAGGTGTACAGACCTGTCCTTGGACTCCACGTCGGCGGAGATGCTCTTCTGTCTATCCAGAGGCACTTTCTTCCCCAAGAAAGCCTTGTCATTGGATTCAGACAGGATGAAGGAGTCGCTTATGACCTTTCCGCCTTCCTTGTAACCGTATTTGTTCGCCTCCGACTCCTCCCTGACCTCTCCTTCAGTTTTTCCTTCGCCCGGAGAATCAGCAGTCCTCTGTTGCGGAGGGGATTCCTGTCCGGAAGTCTTGTCTGCGTCCTGTGCAATCTTCTTGGACCGCAGGACAACAGGAAGCGTCAGTAACGGTGTAAGAAAGAGACTCATTACAAGGGCCTTCGTGAACCCCATCTTCCTCTTTCTCGCCAGAAGCGCCACGACGATATGTGACGAGATTATGGCAAGGGTAGTCAGCATATCTTCACACCTCCCCTGTGCTCCTGTTTCTGGCGGTTTTCGTGGGGCGCCTGCCTTATGTCGTTTCTCGACATATCCTGACGGGCCCTGTCGACGTTGCTCACCTTCATCTCGTCTCCGATGCCCACGCCCTCGTCAAGGCAGGCACGTGCAATCGCCGCCTTCAGGCCGTCGAGGTCGCGCGTGTACACTCCACTGTCCCTCAAGAGCCTCTGGAGCGATGCCCTCTCCTCCGGCCCGACGGGAACTCCGTTCGCCTTCAGGTTCCGCTCCCAGTCCTTCGGAAGGGTGTCCGCAAGCGAGTAGGTGACAATCTTGCCCCGGTCGAAGACATGCTCACGGCACCAGTCCGCATCCCTGTACTCCCCTTCCCGGAGCTCGCCACCTGCGCTGACCTTCAGAAGATGCGTCCTAGGGTCGAGGGCCACAATGCCGTCTACGGCCCCGTGGTCATAGAACCTGATGACGTTGCCTTCCCTTTCCGGGTAACGGGCGGTCTCATAGGACCGGGGTATGTCATCCCCGCATCCTGCCGCCCTGGCAAGGTCGGCCTTCACCTGGTCACAGTAGACGCAAAGCTCGGCGAAGACCCTCCGAGACTCCCGCACCATCTCGGGGTCTATCTCCTTCAATACCGGCTCCAGACTTTCGCCAGTGCAGAAGGATACGAATTGCTCCAGTGTCCTCGCATCCGACGGATCCATCAGCAGGGAGCACCTTGATGCCATCTCCCTGGGCACTCCTCCGTAATAGGCCGATGCCAATGCCCCTGTGAGGGCGGCTATGGACGGGCTGTCGCCGCCCACCTCTATGGCATTGCGGACGCACGACTCGAATGAATCCCCTGCGGAGAAGGCTGCATAAGCGACCGGAAGAAGGTCCTTCACGGACAGGCTCCTCCTGCCGGTAGGCTCCTCATAGGTGTACGCCTCTCCGTTGACGAACACCGTCTGCTCCTTCATCTGCATGGTCCGCGGCAGCAGCTGCTCCATCGTCACCTGCTGGGGCCCCTGACGGGACTCCCCGTCGGAAGGGACGAGCACCACGGCCAGCGAGTAGTTCTGCAGCAGGTCTGAGTAGATCTCCTTGGGAGACTTTCCGTCGCGTAGCATCCGGGAGGCGTGGAGACCGGCCTTTGCGAGAGGGACATCTACGGAATAGTCCCCCGCGAGCATCAGGTCGATGTCCTCACGCCGTTCCCCGTGAGCGGCCATGAAGGTGGCCATAACTGCGGCCTCGCACAGCTGCCGAGACCTGTCGTCCATCCGGAAAGCACCAAGGGCGGTGCGTGCAAGCGTCCGTGCCTCCAGCAGATGGGACGTATATATCCCTATCACCGAGAGTGCAGCGGCTACACCCGCCGTTCCTTCGGGGGTGTCCTTCCCGAGTCGTCTTCTCAGGTCCGCCGGGTCGGTGCGGTCTCCATTGAGCAGCCATCCGCATACGGCTACGGCCGCTAGACTGTTGGCGGTGGGCTGGCAGTGATGATGCACGCCCCTGCTCACCTCGTTGGGTGCGAAGAAGGCGAACGAAGGGACCCTTGCATCCCTTTCCCTGTATGGAGCGCCGAGTATGTCACCGACCACGCAGCCGGGCATAAGGGAGAAAATGCCACGGCAAGGATTGATGAGCATCTCACGACCCTCACCTGTTACCCTCGCCATCGCCTCCCGGACATCGAAGTCCTCCCCTCTCACGTAAGGCCTGATGCCGTCGAAACGGCTGAGGAAGGATTCCCTGTTCCAATGGGGCTTCCCGGACTCATCGAGGTATAGGAATCCCCTCGGCACTATCTGCGAGGCAGGTATGCCGAGTGCGAGAGCGGCCTTTGTCCCCGCCTCGTCAATACCGGACTGACCGCCGGTGCGAAGCTCCTGTATGCGAAGCCCCTCCTCGACAGCCCGTCCCAGGACATCCGTAATGAAGGCGTCAGCCTGCTCCTGCGATATGCCATGGCGGGACAGGTCTGCTGAAGTGCTCCCCGCGACATTGAGACGGACGGCGTCTGTCCTGGATTCAAGACGGCGTGCGAGGATGGTCGCCATCCTGCGACGGAGCCCCTCCTGCTCCAGTTCTTCACCAGAATGCGGCAGGTCAAACGGCAGGTAGTCTTCCCCTGCGGCAGTGGCCGTAAGCCTCTCTCCCGGGGAGGTGAAGTCCACGGCGAACGCCACCGTGAAGTCCGCCCACCTGGCATTCTCCACAGTCCTGTCGTGGAACTTCGGGCTATATGATTCCATCACTGTGAGTCCGTCCCTGCTTACTGTGCTCCTCACGGAATGTCTGTCCTCTTCCATAGATGATTGCTGAATGTTAAAAGAAAAAGCGGGAAGGGGCTCTCCCCTCCCCGCAGGAAACACGGGTTTCAGGCACTACATATGCACGCCACGGCTCTTCTTCCCACTCTCCTCCTGCTTCTGAGCGGCCTTCTGTTCCGCCTTCTGCGATGCCTTCTGGGTCTGGTCCTGGGACTCCGCCTTTTTGGCACCTATCTTCTCGGCGAAGTTCTTGTCCACAGCCCACAGACACTGCCTGAAGGCGTCGAAGTGGATGTCTCCCGTGCGTTTCTGCCCGTTGTACTCCAGTTCCACGTCCCTCACGACGCCGCCCTTCGCCAGAACGGCCTTGTCGTCGTCGGAGAGCTTGTGGCCGAAGACCTCGCTTCGTCTCTGAAGCTCGCTCTCCAGCGAACTGGCTGGACATACCACCACGGCCTTGGTATAAGGGTTGACGGCAAGGAACTGCTGTCTTCCGTTGAGTTCGAGAGGACCTGCCGATCCCCTCTCCTTGAGGTCGTTCTGCATGGCCTCCGGGATCTCCTTCCCGAAGACGCTGCGGATGTAGAGGCTGTCCCTCACACCCTGCGCTTCGATATGGAACTCCCCGTCCTTGGTCTTCTGGTAAGCCCTCAGGGACACATCCCCGTCGAGGCGGATGTCGTCGCCGTTGGCGTACACCCTTATGAGGGAGGTGAAACGTCCCTGTGCGAGGTCCTTTCCGAGACCCTTCTCGATGATCTCGTTCTCTGAAATGCCGAGCATCTCCTGCCATCTTTCCCACGGCATGGAGTCAAGCCGGCTGCGCTCCCAACTGGAGAGCTTCTTCTCTTCTGCTGTCATAGCTGATTGTTGTTTAATGGTTGTTGATCACTATTCTTGGGACCCTGTCCGTCCACGGGTTTCCGGACACCCTTTCGTCCGAGCAGAAGGTCGTTCAAGTCATTGTATTCGCAGTAGCGTCCGCGGCAGTCAAGGACCGGGACGGACGGGAACATCTCCCGTACCCTGGCCGTGTACCCGTCCCCCGCCGGATCGTTGTCCAGCATCAGGATGAGCCTGCCGTGGGACGAGAGATATGTCCTGGCGCTTCCGATGTTTGCGCCGGAGTTCAGGACACAGATGTCCGCATCCAGGTCTGGGTACATGACGAGCAAGGATAAGAAGTCCATGAACCCCTCGAGGACATACACGTCAGATGTGGAAGGCTCCGGGTTGCGGACAAGGAGACTGTCAAAGGTGGTTATTCCTGAAGGAGCGGACGATATCTTGGAGAGGAACCCCTCCATCCCGTTTCGCAGGACGTACCCTCCCCTGTTGTTGCGGAAGCCGACCGAGTAGTATCCCTTGCGTCCTCGGCAGCTGAACTGCACCTCGCTGCAGAAGCGTGAGGAGAGAGCCTTCGGGATGCCCCTTGATTTCATGTACTGGAGAAGGGCTCGGGACTCGAGAGGAAACACCCCGTCAATGGTTATGCTGCCCTTCGCAGCCACTTCGCGGCCCGGGAACGACTCATATTCATCGATGACGGATGCGGGGTTCAGCGATGCAAGAAAATCCATCGCATCCGGACGGGAGCATCCCTTCAGCCTGCATATCAGGTCAAGAACCCCTCCCTTGTCACCGGTCCCCCAGTCGGTCCAGACGTTCGCCGACTCGTTTATCTGAAAAGAGGGATGTCTCTCCTCCCTGAAAGGCGAAAAGAAGAACCCGTGACCGGCGGGTCTGTCGGTACGCTTGCCCAGAGCGGACAGCACCCCGACTATAGGGTACGAGAGCAGAGCCCTCTTCGTGAGTTCAGAATATTGCGACATACCGGAATGACAAATGGCCGGAGGCCCGTACATGTAAAAAATAATTTCGCTGCTTCTATATTTCCGCTTAATTCGCTATCTTTGCCTAAAGGCGAAAATAGATTGTAAAGAACTAAATTAAACTTTACAAAGGTAAAATTAAAATTGACAATTAGAAAATAATTTCTTACTTATTTTCTGTATACGTTGCATTATGCCCAGAAAGAGCACCAATATCCTGTCAAAAGAAATTGACACTCCGCAGGAGCCGAGGCTCAAGTTCCTGAAAGATTTCATGAACACCTGTGGCGACAGCGCAGCTGATATAGCTCGCATCATAGGACTGACGCGTGCAGGTATATCTCACTGGTTCGTCCACGATGACTGCAAGCTCAGCTACTGCGAGACATACGTCAACAATAGGGGGTACGAACTTTATATTGAACTGAATACAGCAACGGTGTCCCCTGACGGAATGGTTACCATAAACATTGTGAAAGATCCACTAGCTCCTGAGGAGACTGGTTGTAGGAGGGTAAGGTTTCTCCTGGATGCATTGTCAAAGCAGGGGATATCTAAGGGGCAGGTCGCAAAGGACCTTGGAATGAAATACAACTCCGTGCGTCACTGGTTCGCAGTCGACGACATCTATGTATCATACATCTTTAAGATAGCGGAACTGTATGGCTTTAAGGTCTGCATCGACATCAAGCCGAAGGAGTGAGGCTTATGGCAGGGAGCAGGACCAAGAGGGAGGAGGTATATCTAAACGCGGGTGGTCGATGTGCCGTTTGCGGACGTCCGCTGGCCCTCGATGAGATGACAATCGACCATACCAAGGCGCAGTCATCATTCGGCAAGGGTGAGGTCCGCAACGACATCGGTAACCTTGCCTGCTTCTGCAGGGAGTGCAACGCCGCCAAGGCTGACATGACGCCCAAGGAGTTCCGCAAGTTCGTGAACACCCGGAAGGCTGAACTGGGCAAGTTGGAGGCGGAGAAAAGGAAGCTGGAGCGCAGCCTGAGGGCCCTCACCCATGAATACGAAGCAAAGGTCAGGCGGATCAACGCGCAGGCCTGGGAACTCCAGAAGGAGATTGATAGTTCCCGTTTCAGATACGTCCACTACCTTCGCGAACAGGAGGAAAACAACTCCAAATAACGGGAATAGGATAATAGCACAACGATGAACATAGTACTTCATACCCTGACATCATCCTTACACGACAAGAATGCCGTGGATGCCCTCTCCCTTGAGTTCATCTCGGCAATAGAGGCAATTCTCGGATATAAGTTCGATTTCAGGGGTGATGACTTCTCCTCATACGGCCAGAGCGACCTGGATGTCATCTTCATCAGGACAGGAGGATCAGAGGGCCTTTTCAAGCAGGTCTTCCCTGCCCTATCGGGCAATATCCTCCTTCTGACCTCTGGCAAGAGCAACTCTCTGGCCGCATCACTGGAGATTCTGTCTTTCTTGAAACAGAACGGGCACAGGGGTGAGGTCCTGCACGGAAGCGCAGAATACATCGCCGGGAGAATTGAGACCCTCGCAAGGGTGAGCCGTGCAAGGAAGGAACTTCGGGGACAGAAGCTCGGTATTATCGGGAAGCCATCCGACTGGCTCATCGCGAGCCAGCCTGACAAGCAGGCCATCAAGGACAAGCTTGGTATGGAGCTCATTGACATCGACATCAGGGAACTCATCGGCCTTGCCAAGGAGTCTTCACAGAATCAATTGCCGGAATATGCCTCAAGTATAGTCGCAGGACTCCGCAAAGATGCTCCTGAAGCCGTTAGGAAGTATGTGGAGGGTGCCATCAACATCTACGCGGCACTCAAATCACTGGTTGCTGAATATGACCTTTCCGGACTTACCATACGCTGCTTCGACCTTCTGGATGCCCTCGGGAATACCGGTTGTCTCGCTCTCTCCCTTCTCAATTCCGAGGGAATCCCGTCTTCATGTGAGGGAGACGTGCCTGCTCTCTTGTCTATGGTCATAGGAAATGCTCTTACAGGAAGAACCGGATTCCAGGCAAACCCGTCTCAGATTGACCCCGGCACGGGAAGGATGCTGCTGGCTCACTGCACCGTGCCGTTCAATATGGTTGAGAAGTATTCCTACAACACCCATTTCGAATCTGGAATTGGAGTCGCAATTCATGGGGAGATGGCCCAAGGCGATGTCACCATCTTCAAGACCTCGGCAGACCTAAGACGCATGTTCTGCGAGGAGGCGAACCTTATTGAGAACCAGTACGGACGTGACCTATGCCGCACTCAGGTGCTCCTCCAGATGAAGAATCCAGGAGTCCTCACTGAGTATTTCCTCAGGAATCCTATCGGAAACCACCACATTATATTCAGCGGAAAGCACAGGGAAATAATTGAGGAGTTCATGAAATCAATTGGACTGTCAACTCTTCAAGTTGGCGACAGCCTTGCACCTTTCAAATCAGCAAAACCATGATCAGACGCGCACATATTGTCATTGTGGCTGTCCTCTTAGTTATGCTTGGCAGTTGTACAGGTAATAATCGGAAAGCCACAGAAGGGGTTGAATCCCAGGTACCAGAGAAAATCACAGCTGTCGTCATTGATACAACTCATGCCGGATTGAGGATTTATTTCCCACAATTTAGTTCTGTTGGCCTTGTAACGGGACAAATGCCGGATACAACTGTCAATGCTGTCATATTCTGCTGTGCAGCGGCGTTCACTGGGCAATGCATGGATGACTTCAAGCACAGTAATGTCGCCGGTGACCATGTGAGTGATGGCATGGGAAAGCGTTTTCGCGGTTTCAGATGTGCCAGGAACAATGGTGCTTTTGTCTACTACAAGAATCACTGGAAATTTCTACATAAGAACTATTCCGCTGAGCTTGATTCCGCTGCTGTTCACGTAGGGTCTGGCTTTGCGCAAGAGATGATGATACACGAGGGTATTGAGGTCCCGCATACGAGGAAAGCTGGTAGTGAGAATCTCTTCCGCGCACTTTGCAAAATCGATGGTCAACTGTGTGTCGCAGATGCGAAGGAGTGGGGTACATTCGGTTCTTTCATCAACAACCTTCTTGATGCCGGCGCAACTGAGGCCCTGTACCTTGATATGGGTTCCGGATGGAACCATTCATGGTACAGGGCCGAATTCTCATCAGGGTATTCAAGTCCTGCAATAATCATTCATCCCAAAAGGCATGACTACTGTACAAACTGGCTGACCTTTTGGATTGGAGAACCATCACATAGTCTTTAACGGGAAGCACAGGGAGGTATTTGATGAGTTCACGAAATTGATTTGCTAGACAGCCTGCCCTACAAAGTGAACGATTGCCCGGCACTTATCAAATCAGCCCCACCATGAACACCGACAGCATCAGCACATCCTGATGCTTGTCCAAATTCTTCGTATATGTCAGATACCTGGCTGTAGACATTGGTAAACAACTCCATTCCCTTCAGATACTCAATGATGGAATTATATGATTTTCTCAGATTCTCATAATTACTTTTTGAGAAATAACTCATTTTCTCAATATTTCTAATACTAAAATAGGCTTCGCATACAATGAGTAATTATTTATCTTGGCATTCAGACACCTTGACGACAATCTTCCTGCAGCAAAACTCCAGTCCCACGCCATCGAAGATGAGGGTAATGATGTCAGGAGTCAGGCTGTTCACCTCGAACCGTATCTCATAGACATAGCAGATGGACGGGTCATAGTTTACTGCTTTGACGTCTATGCATCCTGTCAGCGTGAAATCAGCGTTGTAATATTTGTCATAGTCCACCTCCGACCATGTCCAGAGCCTAACCTTAACAGTACCGTCCCGGTCTATGGTGACGGAATCTACCTCAGCATCGTGAAAAACATAGTCCTTGCCGATGAATCTTTCTACATCGTCAATTCCTGTGATGAACTGCTCCAGGTTTCTGCAAAGCCCTATTGTTGTTATATCCTGCGACTCCATTGTTATCTGTTCCAGATCTCCAGCATAATGGCCTGAACCCAAGCCGGAGGAATTGTTATATCCTTTTCAAATTCTTTATCAGGAACCCTTCTTATGGCCTCCTGAAGAATCTGCTTCTCCCTCTCCCCTATCATGTCGTCACCTAGTGCCCTTATAGCCGAGCTTATCATCTGCATCGTCTCGTTATGGAAGTCGAACATCTTAACCTCTGACGTGTGGTTGAAGTAGATCTTCCTTCCCTTGGCCAGATTGATGACTCTCGGTGCTCCGTCAGTGAGATATTTCAGCGTAGAGATGCTCATCCCCGTGATTCCGAGCTTCTTTGCAGCCTGGTCACCGTATGGTATTATACGGATTCTCTCGCGTTCAGCGACTGCGTAAGCGATTGTCTCCTCAGACGGCAAAACGAATGAGGTCTTGATATTGATGTCGCCGCTTACGCCTGCATAGTAGTAAATGCCCCTTGCAAGCCTGTGCAGGATGCCCTCTCTAACTAGTTGACACAATCCTTTCCTGACGCTACTATGACTCTCCAGAGAGGCGAAATCGTCCGTAAAAACGAACCTACCGCGTTCCCATGTGCGCAGCATCTCCCTCATCTGTTTCAATGTTCCATCCATTTGCATTTGTATTTCTGAACAAAAATATCACATTTTTATTCAGAAAGCAATCAAATAACCAAAATCTATAAAAACAAATCGTAATTTAGTCCCGCGGCGGCCCTAAAATTTTTTCATACCAGTCTGTTCTTGTAACGGATTCTCTAAATTTGCGGAATTATTGGAACAACATAATGAGGAAAATATACTTTGCCGGCTCGATACGCGGAGGACGTAACGATGCTGAACTATACAGGAAACTCATAAGCCATATATCCCGAACAGAGAAGGTCCTGACAGAACACATAGGAAACGTCAATGTCGAGGAAGAGGAGAAACAGATGACTGACCAGGATATCTATGAGCAGGACACCGCCTGGCTCCGTGAATGCGATATGGTCATAGCCGAGTGCACCAACGCCTCCCTCGGCGTCGGCTACGAAATGGCCTACGCAGAGCTGCACAAGAAACCTGTCCATATCTTCTATGATAGGACGAGGGCAAGGCTTTCGGCCATGCTCTCGGGTGATCCGTACTTCCACCTGCATCCTTACACCAATGAGGAGGAACTATTCGGAATACTGAGCGACGTACTCAGATGCCCGTGCTCAAAGACCGGATGCCCGAGATTCGGGAACTGCGAAGAGTGCAGGAAGCATCATGCGGATTCCTCCAGACCAAGACCCTGCGAGAGATAGCAATGTACAAGAAAAGGGAATGGCCAGCGGCCACTCCCCTACCCTATCGTAACTCTTTGGAAGGCTGCATCGCGGCAGCACTCCCCTGCTATCTGTACATCTTGTTGTACAGGTCGTTTATCGCTTCATCCGTCAGTTCCCAGATGAGACGCTTGCTGCGGAACTTCATCTCCTCCAGCTTGGACTTCGTTTCAGCACGGAGCTGGATGGTGACAGTCACCAGTCCCTCCATCTGGGCTCCTTTTCTCTTGCGACCCCTTTTCGGCTGATCCGGAGCAGGTGATTCCGCTGCTACAGCTGGAGCCGGACGCTCCGCTCTCTGGCGGGGCTGCCTGACCTGCTCCCTTTCCTGTTCCACCTCATTTGCACCTGTATCTGACTTGCCAGCTTGTACTATCTTAATTGGATCCTCATCCAGCACCTTATTTGCTAATTTTTGAAATCCGGTTGCCATAATAAATATATATTTATTTAAAGGTATATTTACTTAAATTATTCTTTAATTAAATCTGACTCCTCTACCCTACTGAATCTCAACTCTTTGCAGTAATTCGTGAGCTACCTTGATGTACTCCTGGGTTGCCCTGCCCTGAGGATCTATCTTGAAAATGCTCTGCTGGAATGAAGCTGACTGCGCAATCTTGGTTGACTTCCTGACTACCGGAAGAATCAGCATCGAGCCAAGCTCGTTCTGGATCTTCTCGAGATAGAAGTTCGAGAGGTTGTTGTTCTCGAAGCGGGTAATGATGACTCCCTTGATCTGAAGATTAGGATTGAGCCTTTTGTTGCCGGACACCTCGTTGTAGAGATTTGCGACCATCTTCATTCCCCTGTATGAAAGTCCCTCCGCATTGGTGACCATAACCATGTAGTCTGAAGCTACCAGGGCGTTATAAGTAATGAGGCCAAGAGCCGGAGGACAGTCAATGAGGATATAGTCATATTTATCCTTTACGGTCTCAAGCAGGTCAGCCAGGAGGAACTCCCGTCCTGTGTACCTTGCCGTCTCGCGCTCGAAGTTCGAAAGGTCCAGGTCGGAAGGGATGATATCAATGTTCTCGCTGACATGCTCAATAGGCAGGCCATAGTCAGGTCCGCCGACGAAAGCATCCTCTAGTGTCTGGTCCCACTCCTTAGTCGAAGGATCTGTATCCGTGATAATGCAGGTGAGGTTGGACTGCGAGTCAAGGTCAACGAACAGGATCTTCTTGTCAAGCTCTGCCCATGCCTGGCCGACTGCGCAGACAGTAGTTGTCTTACCGCAGCCGCCCTTGTTGTTTACGAAACATATTGTCTTTCCCATAGCTAATTTTCTATTACGGCACAAAGATAGGAATAATATTCCAAATAAAGAAATATTTATTTAAATGTTAATTTATCTAAATATAGATTTAACTGAATAGATATTTATTTATGTAAAATACTTTATTCATAAGTGCTTATAGAAGTAATTGCATATCCACTCGTGTAAAGATAACAGGAGACATTCAACCAATGAAATAAATATATATTTATTTCTTTATTCTTTTAATTAAAGTTTTATTTAACAAGAATATATCTATGCGTGACTTATATGTGACAATGTAAGCCTATACTACACATCTAGCTGATGAACACAATTACCAATGTTAGGAATCAGACAATCCAGGTTCTCATTCCCCTATTAAGACAGATTGATCAATTATATTTACCTAAATATATCTTTACTTAAATAAATATTTAGGTAAAGGAATATTCAAGTATAGAAGTCAAGGAGGAACTGTCCTTAGTAACATCACTTCAGTAGAAGATAACATTAATGAAGCGTTGTTTCTGCAGGACTGAAAACAAGTAAGAATACGATACATAATAAATATTTCTTTAGATAAATATGTCTTTAATTAAATACATAAAGATATATTTAATTAAATGTGGAATCGCTTCATTATTTGGAACTTGTTTCCATAATTTCCATAAGTAGTAGAAGGAGGCTAGTAAATTTGATTCTTCCGCTTAGAGAGAATGATGCTATGACTATATCATAATAAATATTCCTTTATTTAAATATATTTGCAATTAAATAAATAAAGGAATATTTAATTAAAGATAGAGGACATTGAAAGTAATTTATTAGTAGATTTATACTGCACATCATCATGAGTTGGTTACAGAAGACTGTAATGTAAGAAGCAACTAGAATTGTAGTAGGGGAGGGGAGTTAAAAGGTAGATTATTTTAATTAAATATGTATTTACTTAAATATATATTTATTCAAATAATGTTAGAATACTAGCCATCAACTTGTTACGAAATATTTAATTAAATGTATATTTATTGTAATATCATAAAGGGCACAAATGAGCAGACTTCACAATTGAATTCTGAATATCATTTCTCGTGTTTTAGGAAAGTTCTTTGTACCTTTACTTAATTAAAAATGATAAGCATATGAGAAAGAATTTTGGTGCTAAACCTTGGTTATATCCTCAGCCGGTACTGATGATAGCCACATACAACGAGGACGGAACTCCAGACATAATGAATGCTGCCTGGGGAGGTATCAGCGACAATGATGAAATCTCCATTGCGGTGAGCATTACCCACAAGACGGCAGATAACCTCCTGAAGAGAGGAGCGTTCACCGTGAGCTTTGCGGATGTCGCCCATGTTGCCGAGTGTGACTACGTGGGACTAGTATCCGGGAAGAAGGTTCCTGACAAGTTCACCCGTGCCGGCTTTCACGCAGTGAAGTCCGAGTTTGTCGATGCTCCGCTGGTGGAGGAACTGCCGCTGGCTCTCGAGTGCCGTGTCCGTTCCTATGATACTGATACCGACATCCTCAAGGGAGAGATTGTGAACGTATGCGCTGACGAGTTAGTCCTTACAGACGGGAAGATAGATCCGGCAAAGCTGCGTCCGATAGTATTCGATCCCGTGAACCATACCTATCTGGAGCTTGGTGCTAAGGTCGGCGATGCCTTCAGTGAGGGCAACAGACTGAAGAATGGAGGTGCTGATGACAGGACTACTCGAATATGAGCTCGGTGGGGGAGTGCGCGCTTTCACCGCGGGGAGGAATGTAGACCTTCCCTGTACAGTTGTGCAGCCCCACCAGACACACTCGACAAATGTCGCCTATGTGGACAGGCCGGACCTCACGAGGGAGGAGTTGGAAGGTGTGGACGCGCTGGTGACTGACCTCACGGACGTTGCCATAGGAGTCAGGACCGCCGACTGCATACCTGTGATCTTGTATGATCCGGTGCACAGGGCCATAGGCGCAGCCCACAGCGGATGGCGTGGCACCGTGAATATGATCGTGAAGAAGACAGTTCTTGAGATGTGCCACCTGTTCGGGACTCGTCCGGAGGACATACATGCGGTTATAGGTCCCGGCATTGGGTATGACAGCTTCCAGGTAGGGGAGGAGGTGGCACTGACATTCAAGGAATCCGGATTCCCAATAGAGAAGATATGGTCGTTCAGGGGAGCGAGGCAGGAAGGCTCGATGGAAGGCGGCCACCACATCGACCTGAAGGAATGCGTCCGTTACTCCCTGACAGAGTGTGGACTATCGCAAAAGAATATTACCGTCTCGGATATAGACACCTACAATGATGACTGTTTCTATTCAGCCCGTCGGGAGGGAATATCCTGCGGAAGGAACATCAATGCGATAAAGCTGATATGATCTTGACTTTTGATGAAAGTGTCTGTTAAATTCGATTGCCACTGCAAACTTAGTTGAAAAATTCACTAACTTTGCAGTGATATTAATTGGCATCACTATGGTAATAGCACGCGAAGAGTATATAAATCAGCTCATATCAAAGAGTTGGAATGGGAAAGTGAAGATAGTCACGGGTATCCGCAGATGTGGAAAATCTTTTCTTCTCAACACACTTTACAGGAATTATCTGCTTGAAAAAGGGGTGTCAGAGGACGAAATCATTTCCGTTGACCTGGAAAAGAAATCCAACGCCAGGTACAGGAATCCTATAGCCCTGTTTGATTTTGTCGTAAAGAACACTCATGACAAATCCCGTCGGTTCTATGTGTTCATAGATGAGATACAGATGGCAGTCAGAGTGAAGAATCCGGAACTTGGAGATATTGAAGTCATGGAAGGGGATGATGATATGTTGTACATAACCTTCTATGATGTCCTGAATGACCTGATTGCCATATCGAATCTGGATGTGTATGTAACCGGAAGCAACTCCAGGATGCTATCAAAGGATATCGTGACAAATTTCAGAGACAGAGGCTCGGAAATCAAAGTGTATCCTCTTTCTTTCTCAGAGTTCTGTAGCGTCTCCTCTGAGGAGAAGACAGATGCTTTTGAAACATATATGAGATATGGTGGCATGCCGTCCGCAGTCATTGAGAGCGATGAAAAGGAGAAAATGAAATATCTCAAGGAACTCCACGGGAAAGTGTATTATAAAGATATAGTAGAACGATACAGTCTTAATGATGATATAGTTCTCGACGCACTTGTTGACAGCCTGTATTCCGCTGTCGGCTCCCTCACCAATGTCCACAATCTCGCGAATGCGGCATCGACCCTTATGAAGAAAGGGACCTCTGACAATACGGTAAACTCCTACATAGACTATCTTGAGGATGCCTTCCTTATACAGGAAGCCAAGAGATATGATATCAAGGGAAAGAAATACTTTCAATACCCGCTGAAATACTATGCCGTGGATGTAGGACTCCGGAATGCGAAACTGAATTTCAGACAGATGGATTCCGGGCATCTTATGGAGAACCTACTGTTCAATGAACTGATAAGGAGAGGCTACTCGGTCGATGTGGGAGTCGTGAAAATAAACACAGTCTCAGAAGGGAAGAAACATATGTCCCAACATGAGATAGACTTCATCGTTAACAAGGGAGCAGACAAGGTCTATATCCAGTCGGCCTTGAATATAGATAATCCAGCCAAAGAAGATCAAGAAACTCTGTCCCTGAGAAGCACAGGTGATTTCTTCAGAAAGATTGTGGTTTTAGGAGGAAGCAGGAAGATGTGGACAGATGAAAACGGTATTACCTATATCGGAATCATACCATTCTTGCTTCAGGATATAATCTGAATAGGATGAATCCATACTTCCAACATTGAAATTAATGTGATGACAGAAGACAGACTCACGCAGATAGTGGAATTCTGCAAACTCATTGACAAGGAGAAATTCGTGCAGCGTCGCACCTATCTCTCGGACGGCCAACGACTGGAGAACGATGCCGAGCACGCCTGGCATATGGCCGTGATGGCTCTTCTCCTTTCCGACTATTCAAATGAAAAGGTTGATGTCCTGAAGGTGGTGAGCCTTCTTCTGGTGCACGACCTCGTGGAGATATATGCCGGCGACACTTTCGCGTATGACGAGGAAGGGAAGAAGACTCAGAGGGAGAGGGAACTGGCAGCGGCCGAGCGTCTGTTCTCCCAGTTGCCCGATGAACAGGCGCAAAAGATGCGCTCACTCTGGGACGAGTTCGAGGAGTGGGGGAGTGCCGAGTCTAAGTTCGCCCATACCCTCGACAACTTCCAGCCGCTTCTCCTGCAGCACGCGAGCTGTGGCCGTGCCTGGAAGGAGGGAGGTCGCAGGCTTTCAGAGGTTCTCGAGAGGAACGCCCGCTCAGCCGAAGGATCACAGGCTCTGTGGGAGTTCGCCCGCGAGAACTTCATCCAACCGGAAATCGACTCCGGCAATCTCATAGACGACATTGACTGATGCCACTTGAACTGCTGCAGGCACTCCTTCTCGCCATCCTCGCCGTAGGTTACACCCCGGGGCCGGCGAACATATATGCGATGTCGTGCTCCCTCAGATACGGGTGGAGGGCATCGATGCGCATGTGGTGCGGGCTGCTCTGCGGGTTCCTGACCGCTTCACTTCTGGCTGCAGCTGCTGCCCATCTTGCCGGGATGGCGTTCAAGGAATATGTCCCGTACCTGCGTTACCTTGCCGCTGCATACATCATCTATCTCGCCTGGAAGACATACAGAGCTGAAATCTCATCTGAGGGGGACACCCAACCCTCCTTCTCAAGCGGGTTCATCGTGCAGCTTACCAACGCAAAGATCATACTATTTGACCTGAGCTGTTATTCGGCATTCGTCCTTCCGTACTCGCAACGGTTCATCGACCTGCTTCCGGTCACCGCCCTTCTCATCCTTGCGGGCCCCGGAGCCAACCTTGTATGGCTGCTGGCCGGTGGTTCAATCAGACCATTGGTATCCAGATATTCAAAAACAGTATCCTTTGTTATGTCCGCTGCACTGGTAATATGTGCAGTGATGTTGCTTTTCATCTAGGCAGAAATTACCATTTCATCCACATATGAATTAAGGGAGTAAATAAATGCAGACTTTAATCCAAATCGCGCATTTATCCACCTGCAACAATGATTTCGCATCTAAAAGGGGAGAAAATAAATTAACGATTTTTAAATTCATTTTCACAAATCCGGTGGAAAATAATAAAGACTTTTCTGGTTGAACCGCTTATCTTCTCCCAAAATTATCGTCTTTTCCGAACTCAAGAATCAGGCGATGTGTATAGAGCAAAGATAGTCAGCTTATTAAATAAAAGGGGAGAAATTAAATTATATTTTTGAATTACACGGCATTTAAATTCTCTCAATAAAAAGAGGAGAAAAGTCCGAAATATTCCCAAAACCGATTGTTTTTCTGCTCCTTTTATTATCTTTGCATCAATTAAAGGACAAAATAAGCGGGGAGTTACAGTAATTCGTCGCTTGAATTCTCGAATATCAGGTGAAACAGAGCTCATTCATATCTTCTGGACGTAGGATTCCGATGGCCGATGGTCAGCGAGATTCACTGTCTCTTCCTCTTTCACCTGTCGGCTATGATGTCTTGTTTATTATTTTTATAACTTGTTTATGTCTTAACGACTTATTTGACAAAACTTGCAAAGATTTGAGATTCAAGTGTTTTCAATCTTCAGCATCCGGCAATAAAGCGAGGAATAGAATTAAAAAGGGGAGAAATAGAATTGCTCTGGAGGGCCGATTTGGGGAGTTTTACACTCAAATGGGAGTTTTGGAATTATCTGAGGGTGTACTGCCGCCCAATGTAGCAGGAATCCGTTCGGAATCCTCATTTCCTCTTTCCTTCTTCACCTGTCTGAATTCCTATGTCTTGTCTAATATTTATATAACTTGTTTATGTCATAACAGTTTCTGTTCGCCCTTTTACAATTTGTTGACAGATAGAGAAATACTGCGATGTTTCAATTTTAAAAGGGGAGTTATTGAATGCAATGGGGGAGAAATGGAATTAGCCTGTTAGCGGTATAAAGCGAGTTTTGGAATTAGAAGGGAGTTTTACAATTATATATAAGGAAGCCTATGTCAAGGTCGAGAAAGGAACCGGAAGAGTCAAACGAGATGACATCTCTTGCCACGACAACCAGGAATGTCGTGGAGTCATATATATTCGCTACGGGTCATCAGGATCTGAGCATATATTCGGAGCGTCTTATGATGCTTCTTGTTAAGGCTGCGCAGTGCCAGGTGGCCGGACTGAACTTCAAGGACGGCTCGTCAATAGCCCAGGTGAGCATCGGGCCGCTCGGTGATGCTATGGTCGAAATCGAGGCGCGTGAACTCCTGAACGGTCCGAACAACACGAACTACACACAGGCAAAGTCCGCAGTCATGGAACTGATGAGCAAGTCAATCGCTCATGAGCGGCCTGCCGTCAAGAACGGCAAGCCTGTCCTTAACGAGAGGGGAGAGCAGGTATATGAGTTCGAGGCCCATAACCTCGTGAACGATGTCTATATCAACAAGAAGCCGGGAGTCATAGTCGTCAATGTGAATCGCACCACCTGGGAGGCGATACTTGACTTCTCCAAGGGCTTCCGCAGGTATGACCTTCAGGTGGCGATGCGCTTCTCGAGGACCTGCTCGCTGAGGATGTTCAAGCTCATAAGCAACCAAAAGAACCCTCTTCAGTTCACCATACAGGAACTCCGCGAGCAATGGGGCCTGACAAACAAGTACGCAAAGACCAAGGACTTCATCAGGAACACAATAGTCTCCGCCAAGGAGGAGCTTGACAGCATGTCCCCTTGGACCTTCGACTTTGAGCCGGTGTACTCGTCCTCTTCGGAGCAGAACAAGGGCAGGGTGGGACGCAAGTCCATCACCTCGATAATCTTCTTCCCGAAGCATCAGATAAAGTACGAGAGCACGTCATCCACCATGAATATGGTAAACAACCCGACGGACTTCCTGGGACGTCATATCATCGACCGCCTCGTCAAGCAGCTCGGCTTCTCGATGGCGGAGATAAAGGCAAACCTCGTCCTTTTCAACACGGCGAGGAAGCATTTCGACTTGGAGCAGTTCCTCATTGAGATTGGACCGAAAGCCAACCGTGCGAACAACCCGCAGGGCTACGTGGTCAACTCCATCAAGCGCCATCTCAAGGAGGCGTGCGGAATCATAGTCCGTAAGGACGGTATGGTTACCCAGAAGGAGCCGGTGGCCGAGCCTGAGGATGTGACAAGGGCAAAGCAGGCATTCGACCAGGAGACACTGTCGAGCATACTCTCCTCCCAGACGAAGCCGCCTTTCAAGCCTACACCTCTGAAGAAGGATGGTGATGACCGCAAGCTGTCTGACATCCTCGGCGGTCTCTTTGCGGAACCGGATGAACAATAGTATAGACTCTTTTCTCTATGAATGAATATCTTGACATACTCAAGAGTTGGGAGCGCAGGGTGGCCAATCCGTTCATCTATGAGCACCTTTGCCTTCTGCTGCCGAGGTGGGGGTTCACGAGGAAGAACGAGTCCACTCCGCAGGACCGCTGGGTGAGTCCCCTGAAGATGGATCTGTCACAGCCGAAAAGACCGAATCCGATGAAGACGGTGGTCAGCGCGATGGATATGAAGATGAGGGAGCAGGGCGACTGGGACAATCCCGTTAGTGTGACGGATATCCTGATGAAGGAGAAGGGGTTCGATAACGTGTACCAGTTCTACAGCTGGCTTTCCGAGAGGTATAACCTCGATATGCCTATGCCGGACTCCCCGAAGGTGAAAAACGCGGAGAGAAGGAACGCACGCCGCTCTTCTTTGCTTGAGGACCTGAGGGACTACTTCTGCTGGTGTCTGGGCAACAGTTCCACCGAGAAGGCGCAGAAGACCCGCTCCTATCTTAAGAAGGAACGGGGTTTTACTCAGGAGCAGATTGAAAAACTCCAGTTCGGGTTTGTTCCGCTCTGGAGCTCTGTCGTCACCTATATGACCACAAAGAAGAAATACCATAAGGAGGAACTTGACGAGGTGTGCGGAGTTTGCAATGCAGAAGGGAAGACAGCCGTAGGCAGATCCCATACTCTCGCCATACCTTATGTCTGCTCCGGAGTCCTGAAGGGATTCCTGTTCAGGCGTGTCGACGGTGACGAGAAGCCGAAGTACATCGCCAATGTCGCACTCGACCGGAGGAGCGAGTTCTTCAATTACCCGGAGAGCGGCAGCAGTGTCATCGTCGTCGTCGAGGGTGAGATGGATGCACTCACCGCTACGGCAGCCGGTATTCCGGGAGTCGTGTCGATGGGTGGATCCGAGATAGCGGGAGAAAGGAAACGTCAGGTCGAGAGTTCTTTCGCCTTCGGGACGAGGAGCATCATCCTGTGCCCGGATCTCGATACGAAGACTGAGGAGGACGGAACCGTCGTTCCTGACCATGCCAAGCGTCTGAAGTCAGTGCTTCATTCGGTTCATACAATAAAGGACATCGACATAGAGTTCGACAATATATATGTCACAGTGTTCGATGAACCGACCGACCCGGATGAGTTCATCCGCAAGAGGGGAGGTGAGGCCTTCATTACCCTGTTACGTCAGGCCCTGCCGTGGTGGGAGTATGTTTTTAAGGTGAAATCAAATATCTGAGATATGACGGTTGAAGAACTCACGAATATATTCCTTCGTCTGGATATGGCCGGCAAGGCAGAAGACAGTGAATTCCTCTTCGGGAGCAGCGAGGAGGGAGTAGAACCTTTTCCCATCACGGGGGTGATTCTCGATGAGGATGGGGATGTGTGTCTGGAATCGGATGATAGGAAAGAAGAGGGATTGTCTGCTACCGAATTGGCGCAAGCTGTTTCAGTCTATGACGGAAACAAGACCATCTATTTCGTACACATTGACAGGGAAGGGGAGAGTACCCTCTTCAATATCAAAGACGGAGGCACAAAGGACCGCGATGCTGAAAGTCTGAGGATAATCACTGCTGGTCGTTTACTAGAAGTTCTTGGCAGATACAATCCCGAGGCTATTCTCCATTTCGAGAGCGGTACGATTAACTTCACGGTAAACTCCATCTATGAGGATGCCAAGGGCTGCATATGCCTTGAGTCAAACGAGATATTGGAACTGGATGACTATCCCGTGGATCTGCTGTTGGAGGAACTCTCGCAATGGCCAGAGGGAACGGGAATCTATTTCTATGATGACGACTCAAAGGAATACTATGGGGTTTACCCCGATGAAATCCGTACCGATGAGAAAGGAGACGTATGGATAAAGGTTAGATGAATGTATAATAAAGACAGAATATATGGAATTCAAGGAATTGATAAAGGCAAGATATTCTTGTAAGGCCTACGACAGCGGCAGGCAGATAAGTACGGAACAACTGACATCCATATTGGAGGCCGGCCGTATGGCCCCGACCGCAAAGAACCTCCAGGAACAGCATATCTATGTATGTCAGTCACCTGAGGCCCTGGCGAAGATTGACTCTTGCACGCCATGCAGGTACGGTGCCCCGACAGTCCTCGTGGTAGCTTTCGACAAGACGAATGTCTATACCTATCCGGATGGTAAGAGGGAATCTGGCATAGAGGATGCTGCCATCGTGGCGACACATCTTATGCTCAGCGCCAAGGATGCTGGGGTGGAATCGTGTTGGCTTAACTGTGTTCAGATTGACAAACTTCACGAAGCTCTCGGACTTCCAGATAAAGAGGAAATACTGATGCTCCTGGATTTGGGATATCCGGCAAAGGAGGCGAAACCGCTGCCAAACCATTATTCCCGCAAGGATATTGAAGCGACTACTACTTATCTATAAGCAGCTATATGGAAGAACCGATACTCAACAGCCACAATAAGGCCGAATACGAACCCGCACACACAGCGGAGCATATCCTTAACCGGACAATGGTAAATATGTTCGGCTGTCCCCGCAGCCGTAATGCCCATATCGAGAGGAAGAAGAGCAAGTGCGACTACATTCTTCCGGAGTGCCCGACTGATGAACAGGTGAAGGCCATCGAGGACAAGGTCAACGAGGTCATCGCTGCGGCTATGCAGGTGACTATAGAATATATGAGCAGGGAACAGGCGGCAGCCATAGTGGACTTGAGCAAACTACCGGAGGATGCATCGGAGACCTTGCGTATCGTTCGGGTAGGGGAGTACGATGACTGTGCCTGCATAGGTGCACACGTGGCCAACACTTCGGAGATAGGGGAGTTCCGCATCATCAGCCACGACTTCAA